>JAFUUE010000034.1 GCA_017483945.1 Paludibacteraceae bacterium
AGCTCTTTGGGGACCCCGTTCTCCTCTCCGAAAAACAACCGTCACTACGCTCCGGTTCTTTTTCGGTAACCATGCGGGTCAAGAGAATGGGCTTGCGAGACTGAAACCCACTACGCGGGTTTAACTCGCCGCCATACCTGGCACCCCATTCGAGCGGAGCTCTTTGGGGACCCCGTTCCTGACACCCCATTCGAGCGGAGCTCTTTGGGGACCCCGTTTTCTCCTCTCCGAAAAACTTCCCTTGGAGGAACTTTTTCGGTAACCATGCGGGGCAAGAGAATGGGCTTGCAGGAGGTCTTCTTTTTTTCGGGTAAGGCTGCGAAAGAGGAGGGAAGAGGAGGCGGAAATCAAAGAAAACTAATAGAGAAAATACGATTATGAAAAGACGTTGGTTAGTGATTGTTTCGGTGGTACTGGTGGCGATGCTGGCGGTGTCCTGCCAAGGGAAGAAGGGCCTGCATATGACGGGCGAGTTCGCGGAAGCCATTCAGGACGAGGCGGATACGATTTTGCTGGTGAATGTGGCAGACTTGTTGGCCGGGAATCCCCAAGTGACAGACACCATCTTCCTGGAAGACGGCCGTTTTGACTATTTCTTTGAGACGGACAGCGTGACCGTGATAGCCCTGTTCTCCACTGATTATGTGCGTGATAAGAAGGGAGTGATGCTCTCTTTCCCGGCTCTGCCGGGCGAAGAGGTTCACCTGCGGATGTCTGCTGACTACCTGTGGCACATGGGCGGTTCGCCGTTCTATGAGGATTGGGGCAGTGTGCTGGACTGGCTTGTGCGTGAGGAGAGTGTTGACGAGATGGTGGGGGACAGCTACCGCTATATCACGGATAATCCTGATAAAGAGGCGTCTGCGGTGCTGTTGGCACAGGTGCTGGCCTCTTATGATGCGGAGTTGGCCGTGATAGCGGAGGCGGAGTTGGACGAGAAAGTGCGCCACGGTCGCCTGGAGGCGCTGATAGACAGGGCGATGGACTCGGCAGAGGATGTGCTCCGGGAGTCGGAACCGTTCTTAGAGCCCGACGACACGGCGCCGGAGTTCAGCCTGTTGGATATGGACGGTAAGGAGGTGAAACTGAGTGATTTTCGCGGGAAATATGTGGTCCTGGATTTCTGGGGCAGTTGGTGCAAGTGGTGTATCAAGGGATTCCCCGACATGAAGAAGTACTATGCCAAGTATCGTAACCGCATGGAAATCATCGGGATAGACTGCGGTGACTCGCCGAGTGAATGGGCGGCAGCCGTGCGCGAGCATGCGTTGCCGTGGGTGCAGGTGTGCATGGATGACGCGTGGGAGGTGTCGCAGTATTACGGTGTGGAGAGTTTCCCGACGAAATACATCATTTCGCCTGAGGGTAAGATAGTTAAGTGTATTATAGGGGAAGACCCCGCTTTCTACGACCTGCTGGACGAGTTGCTGGCCGAATAACCGATAACGCCCTATGAAAGAGAATGCTAATATCCCGTTGTTAGACTGCCCGTTAGACTATTTGATGGGCGATGCGAGCGGCAAGATTATGAATGAGTACGGCCGCTTCCCGTGCAAGATTAAGTGCGCGGTGGTGGCCATGATGGTTCGCGGCCATGCGCGCGCTACCGTAAATATCACGCAATATGAGTTCAAGGCGAACGATGTGCTCTTTCTGGAGGGCGGCAGTTTCCTATTGATTCATGAGTTCTCGGAGGATGCGCTGGTGTATTACATATTGTTCTCCTCGTCGTTCCTGTCGCGCAACACGGTGAGCAAGCAGATGTCGCTGGCGTCCTTGCAGTTAGGTGAGCCGGTGGTGCACCTGGACGATGCGCATATGGAGGTGATGAAGGGCACGTATGAGCTGCTGGTGAAGGCGACTAACGCGACCCCGTCGATGCTGAGCAGCGGGATGATGGCGTATGTCTATACGATTTTCCAGCAGAGTTTTGTGCGCATGTCCAGCCAGGGCGAGGATGTGGATCTGCGTCCTCAGGACCGCCGCACGGAGATATACCGCGACTACTGCCACATGGTGCTGACCCATTATGCGGAGTGGCATCATGTGTCGCAATATGCTGAAGCGATGCGACTTACGCTGCCTCACCTGTGCGCCACCATCAAGCAGGTCAGCGACCGCACGGCGGGCGACATCATCATCGACGCCATCCTCACGGACGCCAAGGCTCAACTGAAGATCAGTAACCTGCAAGTCAAGGAGATAGCCCTGTCTCTCGGGTTCGAGAATGTGGCCTTCTTCAACCGGTTCTTCAAGGCACATACCGGTGTCACGCCGAAGACGTACAGGACCAACAACTGAGGCGAAAGGCATTTTTTATTTGCACAAATGAAAAAAAATGCGTAACTTTGCACGCTAATTTTGCTGCGTGCCTGCCTATGGCACGCGCGATGTAAGCGTGCGCAGGCGTATTGTCTGTGCCGTCAATAGAGACAAAATACTTAATTATCATACTATTATGCAAATCAATCAATCAGAAATCAAGGACCTTACCGCTACGCTCACGTTGACGCTCGAGCCTGCGGATTATCAGGGAGAAGTGGACAAAGAGTTACGCACCATCCGCCAGCGCGCCAACGTGCCGGGTTTCCGTCCCGGAATGGTGCCGATGGGCATGGTCAAGAAGATGTACGGCAAGAGCGTACTGGCCGATGTGCTCAACAAGCAGGTAGGCGAGAAGTTGAACGGCTATATCGAGGAGCACAAGCTGCAACTGCTGGGTGATCCCCTGCCCAACGACGAGTTGACGCCGGCGTTGGATATGGACAGCCAGGAGGCCTTCACCTTCGCTTTCGACATCGCCCTCGCGCCCGAGTTCGACGCCAAGCTGACCGGCAAGAACAAACTGACTGCCTACAAGATAGAGGTCACCGACGCCATGGTGGACAAGCAGGTACAGAGCTATGCCGAGCGCTTCGGTGACTATGTGGATGCCGATGAGTACCAAGCCGGCGACATGCTGAAGGGACTGCTCACCGAGCAGAAAGAGGGCGGCCTCACCAAGGAGAACGCTGTGCTCAACCCCGACTACATGGCCGACAAGAAGCAGCAGAAACTGTTCGCCAAGGCCAAGAAGGGCGACGTGATTACCTTCAACCCCAAGCAGGCCTACCAGAACGAGGTCGAGCTGAGCTCCATGCTCAGTATCACCAAGGAGGAGGCTGCGGCGATGGAGAGCGACTTCACCTTTGAGATTCAGAATATTACCCGTCATCAGGCCGCTAAAGTCGATGCCGAACTCTTCGCGAAAATCTACGCAGCCGACGCGCCGAAAGACGAGGCTGAGTTCCGTGCCCGCGTGCGTGCCGAGATAGAGCAGAACATGCAGGAGGACGAGAAATACAAGTTCGGACTGGACGCCAAGGCCGCCATCATGAAGAAGATGGAGAAAGTGCAGTTCCCCGAGGCCTTCCTGCGCCGCTGGGTGCTTGCCACCAACGACAAGATGACCGAGGAGCAGCTGGATAAGGACTTCCCCGCAATGCTGGAGGAACTGAAGTGGCATCTGGCGAAAGACCAGCTCCTCAAGCACTTCGACATCAAGGTTGAGAAAGAGGATGTCGAGGCCTATGCCAAGGAGGTCGCACGCATGCAGTTCATGCAGTACGGACTCATGCACATCGAGGACCAGTACCTGACCAACTATGCGCAGGAGATGCTCAAGAAGGAGGACCAGCTGCGCGGTATCGTCGAGCGTGTGGCTGAGAACAAGATATACGAGGCTGTGCGTGGCGTGGCCAAGGTGGAGGAGCAGTCCATCAGCCATGAGGACTTCGGCAAACTCTTTGCTTAAGGCACATGAATATACATTTTATTGCTATCGGAGGAGCCGCCATGCACAACCTGGCGCTGGCGGTCGCCTCCAAAGAAGGATATCGGGTGACGGGGTCGGATGATGAAATCTTCGACCCCGCGCTCACTCATCTGCGCGAGGCGGGGCTCTTGCCGCCCGAGATGGGATGGCACCCCGAGCGCATCACGCCCGACCTGGACGCCGTCATCCTCGGCATGCACGCTCGGGAGGACAACCCCGAACTGCTTCGCGCACGGGAGCTGGGGCTGCGTATCTACTCTTTCCCCGAGTACCTCTACGAGCAGACCAAGGACAAAATCCGCATCGTCGTAGGCGGCAGCCACGGCAAGACCACCACGACGGCCATGATACTCTATGTCCTCCGGCGGCTCGGTATCGAGGCCGACTATATGGTCGGCGCCCAGATTGAGGGATTCGACCGCATGGTGCGCCTGTCGGACACGGCCAAATACGCTGTCTTCGAGGGCGATGAGTACCTGACCAGCCCGCTGGACCTCAGGAGCAAGTTCCTCTGGTACCACCCGCACGTGGCTATCCTCACGGGCATCGCTTGGGACCATATCAATGTCTTCCCGACTTTCCCGCAGTACGTGGACACCTTCCGCCGCTTTGTGGACAGCCTTGAGCCCGACGCCTCCTTCATCTACTACAAGGGCGACGACAACCTGCGCGACCTCGCCGCCCATGCGCGGAAGGACATCACCTGCATCCCCTACGACGCCTATGACGGCTCCGTGCCCATGCAGGTCTTCGGGCGGCATAACATGCAGAACCTGCAGGCCGCCATGCTCGCGTGCCATTGTATAGGCGTCACCCCCGACGATTTCTACCGCGAGATAGCGTCTTTCACCGGCGCCAGCAACCGTCTGGAGAAGATTTGTGAGACCGGGACCTCGGTCGCCTACAAGGACTTCGCCCACTCGCCCAGCAAGCTGAGGGCTACCGTCAATGCTGTGCGCGAACGCTATCCCGACAAACGGCTCGTCGCCGCCATGGAGCTTCACACGTTCTCCAGCCTGATGGCCGATTTCCTCCCCCAGTACAAGGACTGCATGGAGCAGGCCGACATCGCCTGCGTCTATTTCAACCCCAAGGTCATCGAGCACAAACGCCTCACGCCCATCACGGCCGAGGAGGTGCGCGACGCCTTCGGTACACCTAACGTCCGCGTCTTCACCGACAGCCTCGCGCTGCAGGAGCAGCTGCGCAGCCTGGACTACACCGATACGGCCCTGCTCATGATGTCCAGCGGCACCTTCGACGGCGTGGATGTCAAGGCCTTCGCACACGAACTGCTCGGTGCATAAACACATGACACAAAAAGAGCGCAAGCATCGGCTTGCGCTCTTTTGTTTGCCTGAGTACTCAATTAGAGAGCCAGACCGGCACCTGCTTTGAACTTAACGACAGTCTTTGCGGGAATATCGATAACAGCCTTCGTGGCAGGATTGATGCCCTTGTGAGCCGGTTTGTGTACAGGTACAAACGAACCGAAACCGAGAAGCTGTACGCTCTCACCCTTCTTCAGAGCTCCTGCAATACCGTCCAACACTGCTGCCAACGCCTCTTGAGCCTCAGCTTTCTTCAAACCTTTTGCTGCAATGGCAGCAACGAGATCACTTTTGTTCATAATTGATAATTTAGATTAATTAAACGTTTAATTATTGCGCCACGACAGCCGCATGGGCTACCATAACGCATACAAAGATACAACTTTTTTCTGATTCCGCAAATAAAAAAGGCAGATTTTCTGCCTTTTTCTGCCAAAAAGTGCATATTTTGACAGAAAAGTATGGTTTTTGTATCGCTAAACAAAGAAAAAATAGTAATTTTGCATCCCTAAAACACTCTGCTTATGAGAAATCTCACACCCGTAACCAAGTACTTGCTGCTCGCGAACGGACTCGTCTGGTTCCTGGATGTCCTGCTCAAGCAACGCGGCATCTACCTCGCCGGATTACTCGGACTCAACTACTGGGGAGCCGACACCTTCCATTGGTGGCAGCCCTTTACCTATATGTTCATGCACGCCGACTTCACGCATATCTTCTGCAACATGTTCGCCGTGCTCATGTTCGGCCCCGCGCTCGAGCAGGAGTGGGGCGCACGGCGCTACCTCGTTTACTACCTCCTCTGCGGACTCGGTGCCGCTTTGGTGCAGGAAGGCGTCTGGGCGCTCCAGGTCGCTTCTGTGACTTCCTCCATGGGCGCCACGGCAGCCATGGCCTATGCCAACCATGTCCTCACTATCGGTGCCAGCGGCGCTGTGTTCGGCATACTGCTCGCCTTCGGGTGGATGTTCCCCGATGTGCGCATGTTCCTCCTCTTCGTCCCCATCCCTATTCGCGCGCGCACGTTCGTATTATTATATGCAGCCTTTGAGCTCCTCGCCGGACTGGCCAATACCGCCGGAGATAATGTCGCTCACTTCGCGCACCTCGGAGGAATGCTCTTCGGCGCCGTCTGCATATGGATTTGGCAGAAATGGGGGGACCGCCCATGGAACAGCCTCATGCAGCGCTTCCGCAAGCACTCGCGACTCGATACCACCTCCACGGACCAGCAGAACCGTTGGTCGGACTATCACTACCAGAAGCGTACCTGATCCCGTACCTGACCCGTACCTGGCCCGTACCTGACCGCTCCCCCAACCCGTACAAAACCCGTAGCGGAGCCGACGGTCGGCCGACGGTCGAGAATACTGTCAAGGGTCTCCTCACTGACCCGCTCGGGGGCACGGGGCCTCGTCTCGGTCACAGACCGTCCCGCGATTATGCAGCCGGAAACAGCCATCTGCACACAAAATACACCCCGTTTTGAACAATAGTGTTGGCAAAAAGCATATTTATTGGCCAAAAATTTGCATATCTCGCCAAAAAGTAGTAATTTTGCACCGTAATTCGGAAATGCGCCCTCAGAGGGCACTCCCGTTGAGACAAGAAATACAATATAAACTTTAAGATAATACAACTATGTCTGAAATCGAATCTAAAGTAAAAGCCATCATCGTGGACAAACTCGGCGTTGATGACGCACAAGTAACTCCGCAGGCTTCTTTCTCGGCTGACCTCAATGCCGACAGCCTCGACACCGTTGAACTCATCATGGAGTTTGAGAAAGAGTTCAATATCTCTATCCCCGACGAGGATACGCAGAAAATCAGCACTGTAGGCGACGCTATCGCTTACATCGAGAAGGCTATTGCCTAACTGAGTGTTCTCTCATGGAGAACCTGTTTTACGAGTTTGCAGACCTCTGTAGGCTCGTAAATTGTAACAAGGCGAGACCCTCGCACGCGTCTCATACGCCGAAAATATAAGGTACAGAAAATGATGGATAGAATGAAGAGAGTAGTAGTCACCGGATTGGGCGCACTCACCCCGCTCGGTAACGATGTCCCCACTACGTGGGCTAACATGGTCGCCGGCGTCAGCGGATGCGCACCTATCACCGCTTTCGACGCCTCCAAGCATAAGACACAGTTCGCCTGCGAACTCAAGGGATGGGACGTCGCCGCTATGTTTGACCGCAAAGAGGCGCGCAAACTGGACCCCTATGTCCAATATACCCTCTGGGCTACACACGAAGCTATGCAGGATGCTGCGCTGGACCTCGAGCATGAGGACCGCACACGCATCGGCGTCATCTTCGGCAGCGGTATGGGAGGATTGCAGACCTTCTCCAACGAGATGGTGGACTATGCACACGGAGACGGCACACCGCGCTTCTCCCCCTTCTTTATCCCCAAGGTTATACTCAACATGGGTGCCGGACAGGTCTCCATACGCTATGGACTCCAAGGCCCCAGCTTCGCCGTCACGTCCGCTTGCGCCAGCTCGTCGCATGCCATCACACAGGCCTTCGACCAGATACGCCTCGGACGGGCTGATGTCATGGTCACCGGCGGCGCCGAGGCACCCGTCACGACAGGCGGTGTCGGCGGATTCAATGCCATGCACGCCCTCTCGACACGCAACGACAGCCCCGCTTCCGCATCACGACCCTTCAGTGCCTCGCGCGACGGATTCGTGATCGGCGAAGGAGCCGTCACACTCGTGCTTGAGGAGTATGACCATGCCGTCGCACGGGGAGCGCATATCTATGCCGAACTCGTCGGAGCAGGACAGACATCCGATGCCTACCACATGACGGCCCCCGACCCCGAGAGCAAGGGCGCCGCACATGTCATGCAACTGGCTATGCTCGATGCCGGCATTGAGCCTGCTGATATTCAGCATATCAACACACACGGCACCTCCACTCCCCTCGGGGACATCGCCGAACTCAATGCTATCAAGCAGGTCTTCGGGGAGCATGCTTATGACATAAGCATCAACTCTACCAAGTCCATGACCGGACACCTCCTCGGCGCGGCCGGAGCACTCGAAGCCATGGCCTGCGTACTCGCTATACGGGACAGCATCGTGCCCCCGACCATCAACCATGACCCCGAGGACAAAGACGAGAACATCGACTATAACCTCGACTTGACATTCAATCAGGCACGCCGCCGGGACATCACCTACGCCATGTCCAACACCTTCGGCTTTGGAGGACATAACGCATGCCTGGTCTTCAAGAAACATAACGCATAACCAAAACCATAACACAGGACTCGTTCCTGCTAACTTATTAAAGGTATTAGTATTATGATTACAGCAAAAATCGGTGAGAATGCCGGAGCAATCTGGAACGCACTGCAAGGCGGTGCACTCACAACCAAAGCGCTCAAGAAAGCAACCAAACTCAAAGAGGCTGAACTCAACCTGGCCCTCGGATGGCTCGCACGTGAGGGAAAAGTAGCCTTCATCGAAGGCGAAGAGTTGACTATTGCCCTGCAATAATTATAACCTCTTTACTAACGCGCTGATAACAAAATGGTAATAGCAATCGTGGGCGCCTCTGGTGCCGTAGGGCAGGAATTGCTCAAGGTTCTGGCAGAACGCCACTTCCCTGTTACCGAACTTCGACTATTCGGTTCCTTGCGTAGTGCAGGAACCGAATACTCTTTTCTTGACCACACCTGCACCGTGCGCCGACTCGACCACGGTGACCTCTTCCGGGGCGTCGATATAGCCTTTGTCTCGGCCGGCGCCTCTGTCTCCCGCGAATATGCGGAGGACATCACACGCTATGGGGCGGTCATGATTGACAACTCCTCGGCCTTCCGTATGGACGAGGATGTCCCCCTGGTTGTTCCCGAGGTCAATGCCGCCGACGCCCTCAATGCGCCGCGGCGCATCATCGCTAACCCCAACTGCACAACCATACAGATGGTGGTCGCCTTGGCCGCCATACAGCGCTTGTCCCCCGTACGGACTGTCCGCGTCGCTACCTACCAGGCCGCCAGCGGAGCCGGGGCACAAGCCATGAACGAACTGAAACAGCAATACAACCGGTTGGCGGCCGGTGAGACCCCCTCCGTCTCCAAGTTCCCCTTCCAACTGGCTTACAATATGATACCCCAAGTGGACGTCTTCACCGACAACGGCTATACCAAGGAGGAGATGAAGATGTTCAACGAGACACGCAAGATACTCCACTCCGACATCGCCGTCAGTGCCACTTGCGTCCGCGTGCCCTCCCTGCGCGCCCATAGCGAGAGCATCTGGCTCCATACGGACGAACCTCTCTCCCTCGACCGGGTGCGCGAGGCGTTCCGCACAGCCCCCGGCTGCTGCCTCGTGGATAACCCGGCGGCCGTCTCACCCGAATACCCCTATCCCATGCCGCTCTTCTGCAGCGGACGCGACGAGGTCTTCGTCGGACGCGTGCGCCGCGACCTGGCTGACCCCTGCGGACTGTCCTTCTGGTGCGTGAGCGACCAGATACGCAAGGGAGCGGCCCTCAATGCCGTACAGATAGCTGAATACCTTATTCGCCGACAATGACTTCGTCTAACGTGGAAATAATGGCGCCCGTAGGGTGCTGGGAATCGCTCGCAGCGGCCATACAAGCCGGTGCGGACAGCGTCTATTTCGGTATAGAGCAACTCAATATGCGTGCCCGCTCGTCGGTCAATTTCACGACCGAGGACATGCACCGCATCGTCGCCCGATGCCGCGAGGCCGGGGTCAAGACCTACCTCACGCTCAATACCGTCATCTATCCCGAAGACCTCCCCCTCATGCGCGAGATAGCGGATAACGCCCTCGCTGCAGGCGTGGATGCCGTCATCGCCAGCGATATAGCGGTCATGCAGTATGCGAACAGCATCGGGCTCGAAGTGCACCTAAGTACCCAACTCAATATCGCCAACACCGAAGCGCTGCGTTTCTATGCGCAGTTCGCGGACGTCGTCGTCCTGGCGCGGGAACTCAATATGCAGCAGGTTGCAGCTATCCGGGACGACATCCGCGACCGGCATATCCTCGGCCGGCACGGCCAACCCGTGCGTATCGAGATGTTCTGCCACGGCGCCCTCTGTATGGCGGTCAGCGGCAAGTGCTACCTCAGCCTCAATAACTACGGGACCAGTGCCAACCGCGGTGCCTGTGTACAGGTGTGCCGGCGAGGCTACACCGTGCGTGACAAGTCCTCCGACCTCGAACTGGACATCGACAACCAGTACATCATGTCCCCCAAAGACCTGAAGACCATCCACTTCCTCAACAAGATGCTGGACGCCGGCGTGCGCGTGCTCAAGATTGAGGGACGGGCACGAGGACCTGAGTACGTGCAGACGGTCGTCTCCTGCTACCGCGAAGCGGTGCAGGCATGGGAGAACGGTGAGTACGACTCGCCCGCCATCGACGCACGTATAGCCGACTGGAACGAGCGCCTCGCCCGCGTCTTCAACCGCGGATTCTGGGACGGATGGTACCAGGGACAGCGGCTCGGCGAATGGACACACACCTACGGCAGCCAGGCTACGCGCCGCAAACTGTATGCCGGCAAGTGCACCAACTTCTACTCCCGCCTCTCCGTGGCGGAGTTCGCCCTCGAGGCCGTGCCGGACATACGGCTCGGCGACACGCTCCTCATCACCGGCGAGACAACCGGTGCCTACGAGACAGTCGTGCGCGAACTGCACGGGCCGGACGGCACCCCCTGCGACACGGTCGCACAAGGACAACTCTTCGCCGTCAAGACCGACCGCGTCATCCGGCGGGGAGACAAACTATACAAACTCGTGGCCGATGAATGAGTTGCTGCGCATATCGTCCCCCGTGTCCGAGCCTTGGACGGCTTGGGTCATGCTTGCGCTGCTCATCTGCCTGCTCTGGGCGGCTCAACGCCAGCATGGTCTCTTCCTGCAGGCCTGCAACGCCGTCTTCGGCTCAACCCGACGTGCCTACAACGACGTCACCACCGACACCTTGTCGCTCCTGCTGACCGACCTGTTCACCTGCGGCAGTGTGGCACTGACCGTCATGATGACCGTGCGCGACGAGCAGCCCTTCCTCCTGCGTACCTACGGGCTCACGCTGCTCCTCGTCCTCGCGGCGATGTTCCTGAGCAACTTGCTCACATGGCTCCTGAACTATGTCTTCCGCTTCGACCGCAACAGCGGCGAAGAGCCCGTGCGCCTCTCCGGACGCCTCGCTTTCCTCGCCGCCTTCCTTTGTTATCCGCTCACGATGCTTGCCGTGCAATTAGGCATGAGCCGCGCACTCCTCATCATCCTGTGCGTCATCGCCGCCGCATGGCTCATCCTGCTGATGACCAAAGCTATACAACGATATACCGCACAACCCCGGCATGTCGCATATGCCCTCATCTATGTGCTGACGGTGCATATGCTGCCCTTGCTCGCGGTGCTCTATGCCGCCCAACACTTCGCATAAACTACACAAACAGAATGGCTACTATACAGAAAATCCTTGTCTCACAGCCCCAACCGGCTACCGAGCGTAATCCCTATTCCGAACTCCAGAAACAGGGCCTTGAACTGCACTTCCGTCAACTGATACATGTGGAGGGACTTACCGCGAAAGAGTTCCGCCAGCAGCGCATCAACCCCTTGGATTACACGGCCGTACTCTTCAACTCCCGCCTCGGAATAGACCATTTCTTCCGCCTCTGCGAGGAGATGCGCCTCACCGTGCCCGACTCCATGCACTACTACTGCATCTCCGAGACGGTCGCCAACTACCTGATTAAGTATATCCAGTATCGCAAGCGCAAGGTCTTCTTCGGCAACAACCGCTTTGAGGACCTGCTGCCGGCTATGCACCGGCGCCCCCAGGAGAAGTACATGATGGTCATGTCTGACGTCCACAACGACGAGACGATACGCATGTTCGCGTCGCATAACATAGCTGTCCAACCGGCTGTCATGTACCGCACCGTCGCCTCCGAATGGCCTAAGGAACAGCCCTTTGACTTCGACATGATAGTCCTCTTCACCCCTGCGGGAGTACACTCGCTGCGCAAGAACTTCCCCGACTTCCAACAGGGGGACAAGATTCTCGCCTGCTTCGGTGCCAACACCGTCCAGGCCGCCGAGGCGGAGGGATGGCAGGTGGCTATCAAGGCGCCCCAACCGGGTCTGCCGTCCATCACGGCGGCTATCCAACAATACCTCAAGGACAACAGCCCCGCATGACCCCGACAGCCGAGCGGCAACATACCTTCCCCAAACGGGAGCACCTGTGCGGCAAGATGCGCATAGCGGCTCTCTATGAGCACGGCCGGCGCTTCACGGCATGGCCGCTGCGGGTGACCTATGCCCCCGCCGGTGACGACAGCACGCAAGTGCTCGTCTGGGCACCAAAGAGCCTCTTCCGTCATGCCGTGCAGCGCAACCGCCTGCGCAGGCAGATGCGGGAGGCTTACCGCCTGAACAAGCAACTGCTGGCCGCTCCCTGCCATGTCGCCTTCAACTATATCGACAAGGCCCCGCAGCCCTATCGCACCATCGAACGGGCGATGCAGAAGGCACTCGCCAGGATACAGACCGAACAAAACACCACCCGCCCATGACCGCACGCACGCTCCTGCGACATATCGCCCTGCTGCCGGTCTATTTCTACCGCTATTGCATCTCGCCGCTCACGCCGCCCTCCTGCCGCTATACCCCCACATGCAGCCAGTACATGGTCGAGGCCGTGATGAAATACGGCGTCCTGCGGGGCGGATGGCTCGGACTCAAACGACTCGCCCGCTGCCACCCATGGGGAGGCTCCGGCTATGACCCTGTGCCCTAATATTGAATCTTGAATCTTAAATCTTAAATCTCAAATCTTGAATCCCCAAGAGCATGCGTATCGACATCATCACTGCTTGTCCCGAACTGTTGGACAGCCCGCTCAATCACTCTATCGTCCAACGTGCCAAGGACAAAGGACTGGCTGAGATATATATCCATAACCTGCGCGACTACACCCTCGACAAACACCGCAAGGTGGACGACTACGCCTTCGGCTTCGGGGCGGGGATGGTGCTGCAGATAGAGCCTATCGACCGCGTTATCACCAAGTTGACTTCGGAGCGGCACTACGACGAAATCATCTTCACCGCCCCCGACGGCGAGCGCTTCACCCAACGCGAAGCCAACCGCCTCTCTATGGCGCAGAATATCATCATCCTCTGCGGCCACTACAAGGGCGTGGACCAGCGTGTCCGCGACCACCTGATTACCCGCGAGTACAGCATCGGCGACTTCGTGCTCACCGGCGGCGAGATGCCGGCGGCCATCATGACCGATGCTATCGTGCGCCTGCTGCCCGGTGCGCTCGGCGATGAGACGAGTGCCCTCTCCGACTCCTTCCAAGACGGCCTGCTCGAGGCGGGAGTCTATACCCGCCCCGCGGAGTACAAGGGATGGCGCGTGCCCGACATCCTCCTCTCCGGCCACCAGGCCAAGATAGAGGAGTGGCTCTACGACCAGTCCCTCCAACACACCCGCGAGCGTCGTCCCGACCTCCTCACCGACTCCCCAACCGATACACCCAGGTAACGGTCAGGTAACGATCAGGTAACGGTCAGGTAACGATCGCGTTCGGCAAGACGCTCGCACTTGCTGCCGCTCTGCGGCATCGGGCTCGGTCTGCCTCCGCTCTCCGAAAAACTTCCTTGCAGGAACTTTTTCGGTTTGTTTAAGGTTTCCCTAACGAACCTGGAACAGACCTGGAACAGACCTGGAACAGAGCTGACCCTGTTAACTCGCTGTAAAACAAGAGGAACGGACATTGTCCGTTCCTCTTTCTCTCGGTAAGTGACTGATTATCTTACTTGAAGTAGCGGTTGTAGAGACCTTGGAAGCCGCTTCCGTGACGTGCTTCGTCCTTGGCCATCTCATGAACGGTGTCGTGGATAGCGTCCAGGTCCAGCGCTTTGGCACGCTTGGCTATCGCCAACTTGTCCTCGCAGGCACCCGCTTCCGCCATCATGCGCTTCTCCAGGTTGGTCTTGGTGTCCCATACCACCTCGCCCAGCAACTCGGCGAACTTGGCGGCATGCTCCGCCTCTTCGTAGGCGTACTGACGGAACGCGGCAGCTATCTCGGGATATCCCTCGCGCTCGGCCTGACGGGCCATGGCCAAATACTGACCTACCTCCGAGCACTCACCCATGAAATGGGCACGCAGACCGTCATGGATAATCGGGTCCTCCACGTCTTTGGCTACACCGACGATATGCTCGCAAGCAAAGGTAATCCCCTTGCTCTCGTCAACTTCCTTCCACTCAACGATTTGCTTGCATTGAGGACAGCGCTCGGGAGCCTCGGCGCCTTCATGGACATACCCGCAGATGGGGCAGATAAATTTTTTGTTGTTCATACAGATTGGTTTTTAATAAAGGGGTTATTGAACCGGTGCAGTCGCACCCGACTCTTTCTGCTGCAAAGATACGACATTTATTTCAATTGCGCAAGATTTTTGCATTTTATTTGTGCGTCTCACATTTTTTTTGTACCTTTGCAGTCCGATTATGCTGCTTATTACCCGCTATACTCCATGAAGAAGCATCCGGTATTTATCCTTTTATTAGCTATTGCCCTCCTGCCGGTGCAGCAGCTCTGTGCCTGGGGACAGAAGGGACACCGTATCATCGCCCGTATTGCGTACGACAACCTCACCGGCCGCGCACGCCGCTCCGTGGACAACATCCTCGGCAAGGAGGGTATTATCTTCTATGCCAACTGGGCGGACGAGATAAAGAGTGACACTATCTACCCTGATAGTTATGACTGGCATTTCCAGGACCTCGACGCCGGCCTGTCCGACTCCGCCCTCATCGCCACCCTCACCGACTACCCCGCGGTAGGCGGTAACCTCTGGCGCGCGACGGACAGCCTCACCGCCCTCCTGCTTCGGGAGCCCCGCAATAACCACGCCCTGCGCTTCATCGTTCACCTCGTCGGAGACCGCTTCTGCCCGATGCACACGGCCCATATCGAGGACCTCGGCGGCAATCGCGTGCCCTTCCGCTGGTTTACTACGCAGACGAACCTGCATGCTGTATGGGATACGCATCTGATTGAGAGTCAGGGTTACTCTTACACCGAATATGCCGCCTACCTCCAACTCCGCTACGCCTCGCACAAGGCCGACATCCTCCGCCGGTCCCGCGCCGACGAACTGCGCTATAACTACGCCCTCACCGAGGCTATCTATGCCTACCAGACCCATTGGGACGGCAATACCTACCACTATATCTACCGCTTCCGCGAGCCGATGGAGTGGCAACTCTACTGCGCCGGCATCACCCTCGCCGGCCTGCTCAACACCATCTACCGCTAACCGCATGAGGGACTTCACACTCGACACATACCGCCGCCTGCTGCAGACTTTGCTCGACCAAGGCTATACCTTCTACACCTTCGAGCAATACCTGCGCCAACGGCCGCAGGAGGGGCGCTTCGTCATCCTGCGCCACGATGTGGACCTGCTCCCCGTCAACAGCCTCAGGACGGCCCAACTGGAGTACCGCCTCGGCATACGCGCCTCCTACTATTTCCGTATCGTCCCCGAGAGCAACCACCCCGTCATCATACGCTCCATCGCCGCACTCGGTCACGAGATTGGCTATCACTATGAGGACCTGTCGATTACCGACGGGGACATCACCGCGGCGGAGATGCATTTCCGGCAGAAGCTGGACTATTTCCGCACCTACTATCCCGTCGTCACCGTCTGCATGCACGGTGCGCCGACCAGTCCCTACGACAGCCGGGACCTGTGGAAGCACTATGACTACCACGACTACGGCCTGCTCGGAGAGCCGTATTTTGACGTCGATTTCTCCTGCCTCTGCTACCTGACCGACACCGGCCGCTGCTGGGACGGCTACCGCGTCTCCGTGCGCGACCGCATCCCCGAGCATCAGGACCGCTGGATAGCACAGGGCTGGTCCTATCATCACACCGATGACATCATCCGCGCCGCGCAGGCGCACACCTTGCCCGACCAACTCATGATGACCACCCATCCCCAGCGCTGGACGGACCGACTCGGACCCTGGACGCGCGAACTGCTGGTGCAGAACGCGAAGAACATCGTCAAACGACTGCTAATCAACCAACGCAAAGCATGATTAAACGCATCGGTGCCGATATTGTCCTCTGGCTTGTCTCGGGTACTATCTGTATCCTGTGGCGTCTGGCGGCCTCCAAAGAGCAGATTTGGAGCTATATACTACTCTTCCTGGCCATGATGGCGCTGTGGATTGTGCTGGGGCTCCTCTTCCGCAAATACAGCCGGTCCTACAAGGAGTCGTGGTATTGGCAGGAGATGCTGTCCATGCTCCTCGATGCGGGCACTATGTGTCTGCTCGTCTGGCAGGTGTTCCCCCTCCTCCCGTGGACCTTCTCGGCGGCTGTCGGCTATTGGATGATTGGTATCATCGGCACGTTGGACGCCGTGGTCATCCTCGTCACGCACTACGTGAAGTATGCGCTCAACATGGACAAGCCCGTGCTCGAGGTCGAGCAGCGCATCAATGCCCGCGTCACACGGCTCGACGAGGCACGCTCGCCCGAGTCGCTGGAGACTATCCATCAGGCCGTCCTGTCCCTGACCACCGAGGAGGATTATCAGATGCTCCTCGGCCGCGCCCGGCTCGGCAGTCGGCAGACCAAGATAGTCGCTAACACCGACCGCTTCAGTATCATGCAGCTGCCTGAATATCAGTACCGCACCATCGTGGACCTCACCCTGCTCAACAACACGCGGGGTATCAATAAACGCTTCTGCATGGTCAATCAGAAACTGCCCGACGACGGCTGCTACGTCTGCTGCTACCGGCCACAGGAGTACGTTAAACAGAAGATTCTCAACCGCTATCCGCCCGTCATCAACAAGCTGGTCTATGCGCTCTATTTCCTCCGCAAACGTGTCCTCCCGCGCATGCTCATGACCTCTCGTCTCTACTATGACATCACGCGAGGGCGCAAGCGTATGCTCAGCAAGACTGAGGTCCTCGGGCGGCTCTACTACTGCGGCTTCGTTGTGGACGAGATAGTCCCCATGGGTCACATCGAGTATGTCTTTGCGCACCGCCATTCGCAGCCGTATCCCCAGGAACAACTCAAGCTCTACGGCCCGCTCATCAAGCTGCCGCGCGTCTGCAAGGACCACGAGATAGTCTATTTCTATAAGTTCCGCACCATGCACCCCTACAGCGAGTATATCCAGCAGTATGTCTTCGACCAGGCCGGGGGCATGAACATCGCCGACAAGTCCGACAACGACTGGCGCATCACCTCCTGGGGACGCATCTTCCGGCGCTACTGGATAGACGAGTTGCCCATGCTGTGGAACTTCCTCAAGGGAGATGTCAAACTCGTCGGAGTCCGCCCGCTCAGCCGCACGATGTTCGATTCGTATCCGGCTGATTTGCAGGAGAAACGCACGCGCTGCAAGCCCGGGCTCATACCTCCGTTCTATATCGATCACCCCAACTCCTTTGAGGAACTCTTTGCCAGTGAGAACAAATACCTCGACGAGTACCTTCGCCATCCTTTCCTCACGGACACCAAGTACTTCTTCCTCACTCTCCGTTCTATTCTCTTCCGCCGCGTCCATAGCGCATAACAGCCTTTGGAAGAGTGTTTTCCCGCGTCCCGCTTAGGGCGCGGGTTGCTTTTTGCTCTACGAATCACTAAAGAATCACTAAAGAATCACTAAAGAATCACCTAAGAATCACCTAAGATTGATAGGGGTTTGACGGGTGGGATAATCCTTAGACACGGAGATGTCGCGGGCGCGGCAGTCGCGTCCGGAGACGCGTTCGCGGGCGAGCCGCCCGCGTCCCAGGTGGCAGTCGTGGCCTGTGGGGGAGCGGCAGGTGAGGCGTTCGCGGGCGCGGTCTGTGACCGAAACGAGAAACCCGCGTCCCAGGTGGGGGCGGAGGGGCGGGATATCGGGATTAGAGGGGAAGAATATTTGGGGGAGTGAGATGGGGATATTTGGGGCGGCGTAGGGGGATATTGTTAAAAAATGGTGGTGGCTATTGTGTATGTCCGTTTTTTTTTGTAACTTTGCACGCTATTTTGAACAAGTATGCGCAAACTATTCCTATACGCACAATGAAACAGAACTTTGCACTCATCGGAGCGGCCGGCTATATCGCTCCGCGTCATATCAAAGCCATCGCCGACACCGGCAACGAACTGATGGTGGCTTACGACAAGTTCGATTCGGTCGGACGGCTCGACAGCTCCTTCCCCGACTGCTCTTTCTTCACTGAGAACGAGCAGTTTGACCGTTTCTGCTCCAAGCAGATGCGCACCGACAACCCGCTTCATTGGACATCCATCTGTACGCCCAACTACACGCACGACGCCTTCATCCGCTATGGCCTGCGTATCGGCACGGATGTCATCTGCGAGAAGCCGCTGGTGCTCAACCCGTACAACATCGACAACCTCATCGAACTGGAGCGCGAGACCGGGCACAAGGCCTACACCATCCTCCAGCTCCGTCTGCATGAGCGCATTGCCGCGTTGCGCGAGAAAGTCAAGAATGGTCCGAAGGACAAGGTCTATGACGTGGACCTGACCTATATCACCTCGCGCGGCAAGTGGTACTACTCCTCTTGGAAGGGCGACGTGCACAAGTCCGGCGGCATCGCCACCAATATCGGCGTCCATTTCTATGACATGCTGCAGTGGATATTCGGCCCCGTGCGTCAGAACATCGTCCATGTCATGTCCTTCGATCGCGTTGCCGGTTACCTCGACTTGGAGCAGGCTCGTGTCCGTTACTTCCTCAGTATCAATGCCGACTGCCTGCCTGCCAACGCGGTGCAGGGCGAGAAACGTACCTACCGCACGCTCAGCATCGACGGTGAGGAGTTCGAGTTCTCGCAGGGCTTCACCGAGTTGCACACCGAGTCCTACCGCCGTATCCTCTCCGGGCAGGGCTTCCGCATCAGCGAGGCGCGTCCTTGTATCGAACTGGTCTCGCAGATACGCCATGCCACGCCCGTCGGACTGGTCGGCGACTACCATCCCCTGGCCAAACTGCCTCTCAGCCCGCATCCCTTCGGATGGGACGAGAAACGTTAGTGTCTAAATACCCTTGCCATGCACAAACGACAGCGTCTATACCTACTCTTGCTTCCCCTCCTGTTAGGGCTGGCTTCGTGCGTCACCACGCGCCGCGTCAACTACATGCAGGAGCCTGACAAGACTATCCCCTCTTATGCCGACACGCTCTCCTATGAAGACTATGAGATACGTATCGGCGACCGGCTGCAGATATACGTCTATTCGCTCGACCCGAAGATAACGCAGATGTATAACGCGGGCGGCAACAGCGCCAACCTGCGGCAGAACTATGCGCAGTACACCAACCAGTACGGCGGTTCCTACGACCTCTACACCTACCTTGTGGACGACGAAGGCTACATCGAGTACCCCACTATCGGCAAGGTCTATGTCAAGGGCATGACCACCCGTCAGGTCAAGCACGAGATGGAGCGCCAGCTCGGCACGCTGCTCAAGGAGATGCCCGGCTATTCGACCATCTCTGTCGAGGCCAACATCGTCCAACGTACCTACTACCTCATCGGCGCGCAGACCGGACGCTACAACATCCGCAAGGAGAAGATGACCATCTTCGAGGCCATTGCACAGGCCGGGGACATCAGCGAGTACGGCGACCGGGCACGCGTCAAACTGGTGCGCGAGAAGAACGGCGAGACCGTCATCAAGACCTTCGACATCCGCTCCAAAGACATCATCAACAGCGAGTTCTACTATATCGAACCCAATGATATCATCTATATCCGCCGATTCGACGGCTACTCGTTCGGTATCAACCATATAACGGCCGGATTCGGCGTTGTGACAACCACTATATCGTTCGGCGTGTTCATCTATGGCATCGTCCAGATGGGCATCAGTCTGGCTAAACCTCAAACATCCGCAGCAAAATGAAGCACCTCTCTCTGACCAAGTGCCTCGTCCTACTGCTGACGGGCATTCTACTCTCCTCCTGCTACAGCCACCGCGTCGTCGGCCTGCTCCAGGAGCCGACCAAGCATAACGGCATACCCACCTACGAGCAGGGCGTCAAGTACGAAGACTACCGCCTCCGCGTCAATGACGAGATTATCTACCGCCTCGTCACGCTCGATGAGACCATCTTCAAGACCCTCAACCAGGGCAATAATACCAACATCGGACAGTATGCCAACTCCTACCGTATCTATGCCGACAGCACAGTCGATATACCCTTCCTCCGTCCCGTCCGCCTGGCCGGACTGACCGTGCGCGAGGCGCAGGACACCCTCCGCGCCGCCTTCCGCGAGGTCGTACCCGACGCGGACGTCAAAATGGCCCTCTATAACAAGATGTTCACCGTCATCGGTGAGATGCGCTCCAATACCTACTATATCGACAAGGACAAGCTCAACATCTTCCAGGCCCTGGCTATGACGGGCGACATCCTCAACACCGGTGACCGCCGCCACGTCAAAATCATACGTCCGCGCGGTAACGGCGACGCGCCCGAGGTGCTCGAGTTCGACATTCGCTCCAACACCATCATTGATAGTAAGTACTACTACATCTACCCCAACGATGTCATCTATGTGTCGCGTACCAAAATCAGCTTCTTTGCCGCGCCGTCCTATGCCGGCGTACTCGGTATCATAACATCCTCGCTGTCACTGCTCGTGACCGTGCTTAACTACACCCTCATGGTTATTCCTCACTAATAGATTATGGCAAACACAGACTATACATCCGACAACCGGCATTACACGTCCGACAACCATACCTACGCCTCGGGCAACGGTAACTATATCTACGGCCACGGCAATGCAGCCTATGGCAATGGTATCTATGGTAATGGCGCATACGGCAATGGTGCCTACGGTAACGGCAACTATGGCAACGGCCAGTATAACGGCCAGTACTACAATAACTACAACGACCCCAACCAGCAGGATGAGCCGTCCGGCGGCGGATTTGACATCATGGAGTGGGTGCTCCGTATCATCCACTATTGGTATTTCTTCCTCATCGCGGCCATCATCGCCTATGCCGCCGCCTATGTCTCCAACCGTAAGTGGAAGGCGACCTACTACTCCCAGGGTACCATCATCCTGCGCGAGTCGGGCAACGGCCTCGGCAGTATCAACAGCCCCCTCATGCAGGGCTTCGGTCTGGAGGCCGGTTATAACAACCTGAGCAACCAGTTGCTCGTCATCGGTTCCTACGACCTGATGAGCCGCGTGGTGGACTCGCTGCCGTTCTTCCGCACCGAGTATTTGACCAAGGGGCGGTTCAAGTCGCGTAACCTCTTCCATAGCACGCCTATCCTGGTCGAGACGACACGCATCGACCCGCGTGCCTACGGCCAGCTCTTCGCCGTCACGTTCCACAAGGACGGCACCATACAGATATCCTCCGAGAACGAGAAACTGCCGCTCGATATCATCACACGCTACGGGGAACCCATTGACTGCAACTTCTTCGCCGCCACCATCTGGCCTACGGAGAACATGATTAGCTCCGGCACTATCTACTTCCGCTTCCGCTCGCGCGAGACGCTCATCGAGGAGTTCCAGGCCAACCTCCGTCAGGACTGGGTGTCCTCCGGCTCCAGCGTCCTCGCACTCGCCCTGGTCAGCGACTGCCCCGAGCGCGACTGCGAGTTCATCGACAAACTCATGCAGGTGTTCATCCTCAAGAACCTCGAGAGTAAGAACGAGATGGCCGACCGCTCAATCGCCTTCATCAACGAGCAGCTCATCGAACTGCAGAAGTCGCTCCAACTCTCGGAAGCGGCCATGACGGACTTCCGGCAGGAGAATAAACTGCTCAATGTCTCCTCCTACGCCGGGCAGATAGTCGGACGGCTCAACTCCTACGACCAGCAGTCCATGACTCTGCGGCTCCGCGAGACCTACTTCGACTACCTCATCAACTATGTCAACAGCGGTATCGACAACGACGCCGTCATCGCTCCCGGCTCGATGGGTATCAGTGACGCTACCCTCACGAGCCTTGTCAATCAGCTGAATACACTGCGCCTGCAGCGCGGCGAACTCACCGAGAAGAACGTCTATTACGCCAAATACACCAAGGACATGCAGAATGTCAAGGAGTCCATCGCCGAGGTCATCAAGTCCATGCGCGCGTCCCTCGAGATAGAGAAGAGCGACCTCGCCCTGCGCTACTCCGAGGCCGAAGCCGACATGCGCACCCTCCCCGAGAAGGAGCTGCAGATGGTCGCCATCGAACGACAGTACCGCATCGACGACAACTACTACACCTTCTTCCTCCAGAAACGCGCCGAGGCCGAGATTCAGAAGGCCTCTAACACGCCGGACAACAAGATACTGGACAAGGCACGTACCACCATGACCATGAACGCCGGGGAGAAGAAAAAGAAGCAGCGCACCTTCGTCATGATTGGTCTGCTCATCCCCCTGCTGGCTATCGTGCTCTCCGAACTGCTGAATAACAAGGTCCGCACGCCTAAGGAGGCCGCCAAACTCAGCGCCTACCACCTCATCGGCACCACGCGTCACGCACGTTCGCAGAACCCCACACTCGTACGCGACCACCCGCGCTCCTCCTATGCCGAGACCATGCGCGCTATACGAACGCGTATCGAGTTCGTCGTCAAGCGCAAAGACAAGGTCGTCCTCTGCGTCACCTCCACCGAGTCCGGCGATGGTAAGACCTTCCTCTCCACCAACCTCGCCGCCCTTTACGCCACCTCCAAACGGCGCACACTGCTCCTCGACCTCGACGTCCGCAAGCCGAATATACACACCAAACTCGGACTCGAGAACGGCAAGGGCGTCACCAACTACCTCATCGACGAGTGCGAGTTCGAGGACATCATCCAGCGCGACACTCCCTTCGGCTTCGACTTCGTCCGCGCCGGCACGATACCCCCCAACCCGGGCGAGCTCATGCACTCCGAGAAACTGGCGGAACTGCTCAAACAACTGCGCGAAGAGTACGACTATATCATCATCGATACATCGCCTATCGGACTCGTCCCCGACGCCTACAGCATCGTCGAAGCGTCCGACATATGTCTGTTCGTCATACGCTGTCTGCGTACCAACAAGACCTTCTGCCGCGAGACACTCGAGCAGGTCAGCGAGGTCGTGGATAACAAAGACAAGATTCAGCTCATCCTCTCCGATGTGCCTAACGAGGGCTTCCACCGCGGCTACCGCTACGGCAATGGCTATGGCTACGGCTATGGACAAGGCGGCGGCTATGGCTACGGTTACGGCTACGGTTACGGCACGGGCGGATACAACCGCAAACGCCGCTCCTATTCGTCACGCTACGGCAAGTACTACTCACGCTACTTCCATCCCAAGAACGACGATAAGAACAAACACTACTACGCCGAGGACGACGACGAGGTATAACCGCCTCGTCGCCGCCCCCGATTCCTCGTAATATCCCGAAAAAGTTCCTGCAAGGAAGTTTTTCGGAGAGCGGAGGCAGACCGAGCCCGATGCCGCAGAGCGGCAGCAAGTGCGAGGGTCTTGCCGAACGCGAAACGAAGCTGGAACGAAGCTGGAACGAACCTGACCCTGTCATTGCCCTAAGAATCAGCGGAATCCACCCTTCAGGTTCGGGTCAGGTTCGGGTCAGGTTCGGGAAACGCTACACATATCCTACCCATGAAACACTTTCTTCTCGCGCTGCTCCTTGCAGCTGCACCCCTCGCTGCACAGTCGCAACTGCCCGCTTTCCCCGGGGCCGAAGGCTTCGGACGCTACACCTCCGGCGGACGGGGCGGACAAGTCGTCTATGTCACCTCCCTCGCCGACAGCGGCGAAGGCTCCCTGCGCTGGGCCGTTCAGCAGTATCCCGGCGAGCCGCTGACCGTCCTCTTCGCCGTCACCGGCGAGATACGACTCCTCTCCGACCTGCGTATCAAGCGCGACAACTACACCATCGCCGGGCAGTCTGCCCCGGGACTCGGTATCGTCATCACGCACAACAAGGTCAACTTCGGCGGCAGCCGCAACTTCATCGTACGTAATATCCGCTTCCGCATCGGACATAGTGACGCACAAGGCAACCTCATCACCCAGAACGCTGTCGGCGCCGAGAACTGCGAGCAGTTCATCTTCGACCACTGCGACTTCGGGTGGTCCACCGAGGAGAACATGAACACCTATGACAGCCACTTCATCACCGTCCAGTACTGCATCGTCCACGAAGGGCTGAACCGCTCCGGACACCCCAAGGGCGACCGCGGATACGGATGCCAATGGGGAGGCTCACCCGCCACATACCACCATAACCTCCTCGTCAATAACAACAAACGCGCATGCCGCTTCAACGGCGCGCAGAGCAACGACTACGTCGTCTATCTCGACTATATCAACAATGTCCAGTATAACTATGGCGGAGGCAGCAACGGTGCCTATGGAGGCGAGAACACAGCCAAACTCGCTGCCGGTGAGTACAATGGGCTCAACTCTGCCCATGAATGCAACTTCCTCAATAACTACTACCGCAAAGGCCCCAACACCCCCAAGAGTGTTTTCTTCTTCATGTCCTCCTATGCCCGCAGCGGCGCCACCTCCTGGGCACCGGCGCAGTGGTACCTGAGCGGTAACATCATGGATGACGGTATCGGCAGTATCACCGCCGACAACTGGCTCGGTGTCAAGTCCGAGAAGACCTACACCCTCGACCAACTCCGTGTGGACACCCTCATCCGGCCTGTCACGCCCTGGTGGCGCTGGACGGAGGACTCCGTCTATGGCCGCTACGACTGGGACGCACTCGCCTATGCTGCAGGCACTTACCAGTCGGCCGAGGACGCTTATACCACCGTCCTTGACACCGCCGGCGCCTTCCCTCGCGACCATGTCGAGCTCAGGCTGGTCAACGACACACGCCTCGGTACGCATACCTTCACCGGCAGCGCCGCTAAACTGAAGGGAATCATTGACCTCGAGACCGATGCCGAGGGCTTCTACGACTACCCGCTCGTCCCCGCGCCTGCTGACACCGACGGCGACGGCATGCCCGACGCCTGGGAGACCGCCCATGGCACCGACCCTGCGCTCCCCGACCAGAACACCCTTGCCCCCTCGGGCTATACCATGCTGGAGGTCTATCTCCATGAACTCATGCTCACCCGTCAACCCATGGACGACGGATGGACACCCCGCGAACCCGAGGGACTGGAGCCCCTTCCGCAGCAGGACCCCGCTGCCCTCCGGCACGACGGAGCCGCCTATAACCTGCTCGGGCAGCCCGTCTCTGACTCCTACCGCGGCATCATTATCCGTAACGGCAAGAAACAACTGCAATGACCAAGACCTGTCCCCGCTGCGGTGCTTCCTTCGAGTGTACCCACGACGCCCTGTGTCAGTGCGTGGGCATCACACTCTCGCCCGAGGCGCGTGCCCTCCTCCGGACGCGCTATCCGGACCGATGTCTCTGCCGCGACTGCCTGCTCACTATAAATGGTGAGACCGCCCGCTGAGGCGATTTGCTCACTATTGGGTATTGTGCATGTGCCGCAAAAGCACTACCTTTGCATCGTCATTCAATACAGACAACTATGGCACACGCACATCATCACCACCATACACCGGCCGACTTGTCGGGTAATATGTACCGCATCGTTCTCCTTGCGGCTGTTCTCAATCTCTTGTATGTCGCCGTCGAGGCCTCTGTCGGTTTCTGGCAGGGCTCCACAGCCCTTCTCTCCGATGCGGGGCACAACCTCAGCGACGTGCTCAGCCTGGTCCTGGTACTCATTGCGTTCCGTCATCGTGACAAGGAGCGCATCGTGGCTCTCATCAACGCCCTGCTCCTGCTGGCGGCCGTGCTCCTCATCATCGCCGAGAGTGTACGCGGTCTTGTCGCGCCGGTGCCGGTCAACGGCGCCGCAGTCTCCTGGACCGCTGCTGTCGGCATACTGGTCAACGGACTGACGGTCCTCTTGCTCAACCACGGCCGTAGCGACCTCAACGTGCGCAGTGCCTTCCTCCATATGCTGGCCGACACGCTCGTCTCTGTCGGCGTCGTCATCTCGGGCATAGTGATAGCCTATACGGGTTGGACAGTCGTGGACCCGATTGTCAGTCTCGCGGTCGCTCTGCTCATACTGATTCCCTCTGTCCGCCTCCTGCGCGACATCCTCCATCCGCATGACCACCATGACGGCGAGTAGCCGCCCCGCCGTGCAATAGATTCCGCCCCCTGCTTACAACCGGTAAGCAGGGGGCGGAATGCGATACTGAGGCCCGTGTCGGAACGGCTTATAGGGGCAGATAGACAATGTGCTTCTCCTTGAACCACTCCTCGCTGAAGTAGGTGCTCACAGGCGTCACCTCGGCGAGGCGGCGGTAGGGGAACACCTCTTTGCCCAACTCACCGCCCTTGAGCGCGATAATGCCGTTGGGCAGCGCGTTATGGGGCTCCTTGCTGATGTTCTTGCGCACCAGTTTGACCAGGTCCGGCAGCGGCATCACTGCGCGGGAGATGACGAAATCGTACTTGCCTTTCTCCTCCTCCGCCCGCTCTTGGATACAGCGTACATTGGTCAGCCCGACGCCCTCCCGCACCGCCTCCGCCACGCGTATCTTCTTGCCGATGGAGTCGATGAGTGTGAACGAGCACTCGGGGAAGAGTACCGCCAGGGGGATGCCGGGGAAGCCGCCGCCCGTACCGACGTCCAGCAGACGTGTTCCGGGCTTGAAAGAGAGCAGCTTGGCGATAGCCAGCGAGTGCAGGATATGGTGCTCGTACAGGTTGTCAATATCCTTGCGGCTGATGACGTTGATACGTGCGTTCCACTCCTGATACAGCGGACCAAGGGCGGCAAACTGCCGCTCTTGGTCCGCTGTCAGGTCCGGGAAATAGTGGTGTATCTGTTGCATGATTAGTCCGCTATGTTGGTGAACACGTTCTGCACGTCTTCGTCCTCCTCGATGCGGTCCAGCAATTTCTGCACGCTCTCGCGCTCTTCCTCAGTCAGCGTCTTGGTGTCATTCGGGATACGTACGAACTCGCATGACTGTATCTCAAAACCGTTCTCCTCGAGGAACTTCTGCATCTCGCTGTATTGGTTGAAGTCACCGTATATGACGATGGTGCCTTCCTCCTCGTCCTTGCCGAGTTCCTCGACTCCGAAGTCGATGAGTTCCAACTCCAACTCGTCCAGGTCCACGTCTTGCTTGGCTGTCACCGTGAAGCAGGCCTTGCGGTCGAAGAGGAACTGCAGGCAGCCCTGTGTGCCCAGACTGCCGCCGTGCTTGGTGAAGTACGAGCGGATGTTGGCCACCGTACGCATGTTGTTGTCCGTCGCCGTCTCAACGAAGATGGCCACGCCGTGAGGACCATAGCCCTCGTAGTTGATTTCCTTGTAGCCCTCTGACGATTTGTCCGTCGCCTTCTTGATGGCGCGATCGATGTTGTCCTTCGGCATGTTCTCGCGCTTGCACTGCTGGATGAGCGTGCGAAGACGGGGGTTGCTGTCGGGATCGGCGCCACCCTCACGAGCGGCTATGGTGATTTCTTTACCCAGTTTGGTGAATGTACGGGCCATGTGACCCCAGCGTTTCAGTTTGGTCGCTTTGCGATATTCAAATGCGCGTCCCATATAATGTAGTTGTTTTTTGTGCAGCCTGCGCCCGTGGGCACAGGCTGCGTTGGTTGTTATTGTTGTTTATTGGTTGTCTTGTTGCGGTTGGATACTGTCGGTCGGCACGACTTGCTCTGCCGGGTCGGCATGGTCATAGATGGTCTCGATATGTACCTCCTCGAAGGTGATGTCGAACTCTACGCGGCGGTTCAGCGCACGTCCCTTGGCGGTCTTGTTGTCCGCTATCGGGCGCTCCATGCCATAGCCGTTAGCGGTCATACGCTCCGGCTCGACACCCTTCTTAATCAGGTACTCGCGGACGGCTTTGGCTCGCCGGTCGCTCAGTGCCTTGTTCAGGTCGGCCTTGCCCACATTGTCGGTGTGGCCTTGTACCTCGATGATATAGCTCGGGTTGTCGATGAAGGTCTGGGCTATCTGGTCGAGCAGCGGATAGGATGCCGGTTTGATAGTGGCCTTGCCGGTCTCGAACTGGATACCCTGCATAGCTTTCTTGAGCAGGTTGCGTACCTCGCGTTTCACCTCGGGACAGCCCTTGTTCATCTTGCTGCCGGGGACAGTCGGGCACTCGTCCTTGTAGTCGGGCACACCGTCGCCGTCTGTATCCAGGTCGCAGCCGTGTGCGTCCACATAGCCGATAGCGGCCGCCTTGGTGTCGGGGCACTCGTCCATGTAGTCGGGCACACCGTCCTTGTCCGAGTCAAGCGGACAGCCCTTCTCATCGATATAGCCGCGCGCCTCTGCCGGAGTGTCGGGGCATTCGTCCATGTAGTCGGCCACGCCGTCGCCGTCCGAGTCAAGCGGGCAGCCCTTCTCGTCCACATGACCGCGTGCCTCTGCCGGTGTGTTGGGACACTCGTCCATGTAGTCGGCTACACCGTCGCCGTCCGTATCCAGCGGGCAGCCATACTCGTCGATATAGCCGATAGCGGCTGCCGGCGTGTTCGCACACTTGTCCATGTAGTCAGGCACACCGTCGCCGTCCGTGTCGATGGGGCAACCCACCGAGTCCACCAGACCATAGGCTTTCGCCGGTGTACCGGGGCACTGGTCTAAGTAGTCGGGTACACCGTCTCCGTCCGTGTCCAGCGGGCAGCCCATGCGGTCCACACGTACATTACGCGGGGTGCGGGGGCATACGTCGAACTTATCCAGTACACCGTCTTTGTCGGAGTCTTTCTTGTGGTTGGTTCCCCAGACGATGCTCACGCCCATAGCCAGATTCATACCCTTGGCCTTGTAGGGGAGGAGGTACCGTTGCTTACCGCTGTTGTCGTAGTCTATCGGGGCATACGATGTGGGGATATAGTCCATAGCGAGGGTCAGGTTGATACCGTCGTAGGGCATCAGGCTCAGACCGGCGCCGATATTGCTGTACTTACCGTTCTCCAGCAGCGAGTAGCTGACGGCCAGGTTGAACCAGTTGCACGGACGTATCGCGCCGCCGATGGTCACCTCGCCGTATATCTGCCCGTTGTACAGGCGTCCTTGTCCCAGAATGCCGATGCCGAGGATGTTGTTGCAGAAGTTGGCATCGACGCCCACATTCAGCTTGGCATTCATCATGCGTAGCATTCCGCCGGGCACGGACTCTGCATGCATCGCATCCAGCAGCCCCTCTGCATTGCGGCCCACATCGTTGAGCAGACTGTCGGTGTCAAACTGTCCGTTCACCACATAGTGGTCGTAGGTGAAGTCGCCCACGCCGACGAAGGTCGTGTCTATGTGTGCTTTGTAGCGCGCGGTGCTGTTCCAGTAGATAACACCCAAGTCCGTCACGGCGGCACTAATCTGCACCTGCTTGTGCGGCTTATAGGTGAAGCCCAGGTCGATGGCTCCGCCGTAGCCGGCCGGCTTGGCGTAATCAGCCCAGGTCAGGCCGCTCTTCATCAACTTGGTGGAGTCTATGTCCTGGAGTGTCTGGTAGTCCAGTCTCGCAGGCAGGACCGACTTGTCAATGACGTCCGGGGCCGAGACGAAGATGTCACTCTCGCCGTACAGACGCCACTCCGAAGCCGAGGCATCCAGTTGGAGCGACGACGGGCGGAAACCTGCATAAGCCTGTCCCAGAATGAGCTTGAGTTTGCCGCCGACGGTCCAC
The DNA here is from genome assembly GCA_017483945.1 of Paludibacteraceae bacterium. Taxonomy (GTDB): domain Bacteria; phylum Bacteroidota; class Bacteroidia; order Bacteroidales; family Paludibacteraceae; genus Colicola. Next base: position 29,918 of record JAFUUE010000034.1, read on the forward strand.
TGGTCGTTGATGCGGTGGGAGTAGCCGCCGCCTATCTCGGTGTAGGCCGTGGCGTTCATGCCCAGTGCCGTGAGGTTGAATCGGTTGACACCGCCGTTGAGGTCATGCATGCCCCCACCCAGCAGAAAGTCGAACATCGGCTTCGGCAGACTCAGGCCCGCGTCCATATGTTCCATGATGTTGATGTTCACATAGCCCTTCTCCTTCACGCGGAAGCCGAAGCTCAGCAGGTTAATCTGCATCTGGCTGCCGATGAGCGTCGAGTTGCGGAATGCTCCTAACAGCTTGGCGGGGTCGGCGTTCGGGTGGATGGCGGTGATGGTCTTGCCCGTGAGCGGGTCTCGATATATCAGGTCGCTCATGGTCAGTGAGTTATTGCCTGCCTGCATGCTGGTGTAACCGATGATGGGCAGCATGATATAGCCGTCGCTGACCGGTTGTAATGCCGGGTTGATGATAGGACGTATCGGGGCGTTCTCCAGGAAATAGAGAGTATTCACCTGTTGTGCCTGTGCGCTGAGTATGCACATCGCGCATAGCAGCGAAAGGATATAGATACGAATCTGTTTCATAGTGATAATCTTTTGCTCAGGTGAATTTATTTATTTTGGTTCGCTATTTTGTCTAAGTTGAGTATGGCATCCACGTTGGCTGCGATGCCGATGCGTACGCGCACGCTGGTAGTGGTGTCGAGCACGCAGGGCTGCGGGTTGCCGGTGATGGCGGCATCCAGACGGATAGCCTTAATCTCAGCAAAGCGGTCGAAGTCGTTCTTCTCCACATCCACTATCAGCACCGTCTTCGACGGTTCGGACACGTAGCCGTATTTCTGGCCGGCGGGGCGAATCATCGTCGGGGCGGGGAAGTGAAGACGGTTGCTGTCGTTGTCCTGAACGAGTTGCAGGTGCATGTCGGCGCTGTCCTTGTCCAGGAAGGTGAACACGCCTTCTATGTCAAACGGGATGGAGTTCTCCACCTGCAGGAACAGCTTCAGGTTGCTCGTCTTCAAGGTGTCTAATATCTCGGATTCTGCCATCAGGGAGTCCAGCGTGAAGCTGCTCAGGTCCACGTCCTTGATGGTCATGCTGTACGCCAACTCGGTGCCCTCGTTGAACTTGAAGGGGACATCCACCATCGCATAGCCGTGCACCTTGGTGTCCTTGGTGATACGGTGCTGCTTCCACGGGTAGTCGCTACGCGGGTTCTGGTCCACGAGCAGGTGGAAACTGTAGTTGAAGCTGTCGGGACGCACATCGAAGAGCCGGTCCAAGTGCCCCTCATGCTCCAGGTAGGAGAAGCGTCTGTGGTTATAGACGCTGTCGTTGAGGGTGCTGATTTCCGGCGAGAGCGAGTTCTCCAGCGCAAAGTCCGTCTTGTCTTTGCCTTCCCATGTGGCTTTGGTCTCATGTCCGGTCGAGTCCACGGCGGACAGGTAGTCGATATACATACGCAGCGGAGCGGCCACGCGGTGCGATACATACACATCCACTATCGGCTCCGCAAAGCGGACCTTCAGTTTCTTAATCTTCTTCCACTCGTCCCACAGGCTGTCCATGTCCAGATGCTGCGCGTCGCGCATCTCATTGCCGGCTTGGAACCAACCCCAGATGGCCTCATAGTCTATCACTTTCACCTGCAGGTTGTAGGCGAAGGCACTCTCGTCGCTCACGTTGATGACGTGACCGTCCGCCGGGCAGACGTTGAACAGAATGCGGAACTTAATCTTGCTCACCGTGCCTGCTTCCGGGTTGGTGTTGTCCTTCATGAGGCTCAGCGAGAAGTCGTTCACGTCGATGGGGATGTCGCGGTTGTAGCCCTTGCCGCTGATGGGGATGTTGATGGTCTTCCCATCACCGCGGCGGAACTGGTCACCCAACTCCAGTTGTACGCTCTGAATCTCGTCCCATGTCAGTCCGAAGTCTGTCACGTTAATCATACTGATGAACTGGGCTTCCGACACGTGGATGCTGTCGATACGCTCCTGGGTCGTGTTGTTGTTGATGCCCTGCATGCCCAGCTCCAGGTCGAACACCAGAGTGATGACCGTATGCCCGTCGCCCGTAATCACGCTGCGGTCGTCGATAGCCGGCTTGATTTTGAAACTCAGTGTCGTCTCATCCTTGATGACATAGCTCGCGACATCTATCTTACGGTAGTTCTTCGTCGGTATCTCCACCCGGCTCGTGAAGTGATAGATGCCGTCCTCGCCCACCGAAATCTGTTCGATGGTGCTGTCGCCGAGGAAGTCTCCCATCTTGGCAGACATGCTGCCGACGGGAATAGCCAGACCCATGCGCACTTCCGCCGCTGGGTCGATGTTTTGCACGTCGATGTCCGCGTGGCAGGCTGTCAGCAGCACCGCCGCAAGCATCGTAGCAATGAAGGTGATTTTTCTCATATAATTAGTTGAATTTTAGTAGTTGTTCTCCTCTGTGGGGCCTACAGTCGCTTGCCTGTAGCGCTGTAGCGTATGCCGTGGCGCACGATGACCGGGCGCCCGTCCTCGATATATTTGCCGTCCGGCCGGTGGCTCTCGGCGGCTGCGGATTCGATGCCGAGTGTTTGTCCGGTGCGGAAAGTGCCGTGGTATTCGCCTATCCAGTGCTCGTGATGTTCCTCGTTCCACACGGTCATCCGGTATTGGTACTCGGTGTCGGGGAGCAGGCCGATGACGGTGTAGGTGTAGATGGTGGTCTTGTCCTGCTTGCCGGGAGCCATACGCGGCGTCGGCGCATCGAAACGCACGGTGCGCAGCGTGCCGTCCTCGACGTTGAACGACAGCGAAGTGACGGTGTCACCCTCTGCCAGAATGATGTCCAGACGGAAGTAGTCGGCCGCTTCGGCGGGACTGCTGAAGTTATACCAACTGAACTGTGCCGTGTTGGTCCCGGGGATGACCTGCACGTTGCCGAAGCTGTTCCCCGTGCTCAACTCGGCCGACAGGGTGGCAAGACCGAACTCGCCCCAGTACTCATGCTGGCGGTAGTCGGGGAGCATGTCTGAGTAGGCATGTATCACTGCCGTACGGCTGACGTTGCGTAGCGGCTCGTCTTCGGCGCATACCTCCGGCACCGTCTCAGCATAGCTGTAGATATGTCCGAGTGCCGCGCAGTCGGACAGCGCTCCGGCGTCCAGATAGCGCATGCTCGTGCCCAACGTCACCGTGCGCAGCGAGTCGCAGCCGGCGAAGACATGTGCGTGGAGCGTGTCTATCGGGTGCGGCAGGAGCACAAAGGTCAGTCCGCTCTCGGCGAAAGCTGTCGGCTCTATCGTGGTCAGCACGGAGGGCAGGGTGATGGAGGTCAGTCTCGCGGCTCCGGCGAACGCCTCTTCGGCCACCACTACCACCGTGTCAGGCAGTGTATAGGTGCCCTCACGCGTCAGCGGATACTGCAGCAACGTGCGGGTGTCGTAGTCGTAAAGCACGCCGTTCAGCGCGCGGTAGGCGCGGTTGCCCGTCGCCACGCGGAAACTGCGGATGCTGTCGCAACGGCTGAAAGCGCGGCGCCCGATATAGGTCACTCCCGACGGGATAAGCATGTCCGTCAGGCTGTTGCAACGGTAGAAAGCGGCAGCGCCGATATAGGTCAGGCTGTCGGGTAGGGCAAAGGAGACCAGGCTGTCGCAGGTGGCGAACGCGCCGGCACCGATGCGTTGTACCTCCGTGGGCATAGCCACGCTGCGCAGACGCTTGCAACCGAGGAAGAGACTGTCGCTCAGGATACGTACCTGTTGCGGCAGGCTGAACTCGGTCAAGGCGGTGCAGCCCGCAAAGCAGCGGGCTCCGACGGCGCTTACACTTTGCGGCAGGGGGAGAGCCGGCAGGGCGATGCAGTCGCGGAAAGCGTCGGCACCTATCTGCTCCACCGGTCGCGGAAGCGTGACGGAGGTCAGTCCTGTGCAACCGGCACAGAGACGGTCCGGCAGAACGGTCAGACCGCTCGGTAACTGTATAGTTGTCAGCCCGGTGCATCCGGCAAAGGCACCTGCGCCTATCTCGCTGAGGCTGTTGGGTAGTTGTATATCGGTCAGCCCCGTGCAGCCGCAGAAGGCCTCGGCGCCGATAGTCGTAACTTCCTCGGGCAGAGTGATATGGTCCGGCTCCGTCATGCCGTAGCACAGGTAGGCGGGGATGACCTCAACCTCGTCGCTGAAGGTGAACGTGCGCAGTTGGCCGCGCAGGTGATACCACGGGGACGCGGCGGCGGACGCGGCGGACGGGTAGCGGATAGCGCTCCACTGCACCTCCTCCAGGGCGCTGCAGCCGTCGAAAGCATACGGACTGATGGCGTCCATGTCGAAGCCGATGCGCACTTGTGTCAGGGCAGTGCAGTCGCCCAGTGCGTACTCGTCGATGGAGGTGACGCGCTTGCCGGTGTAGAACGTGGTCAGCGCGGTGCATTTCTCGAAAGCATGTGCGCCGATAGCCGTGACGCTGTTCGGCAGACTGATGTCGCTCAGTGCCGTACAGCCGCTGAACATGTCGGGCGATATGGCGCGCAGACGGGCGCTCAAGGTCACGGAACGCAGCCCCGTGCAGGACTGGAAAATGCCTTGCCCGCAGGCCGTCACCGAACCGGGTAACTCGATGGATGTCAGTTGGCTCATGCCGTAGCATAGCCATGCCGGCAGTTCCCGCACTCCGTCGCCGATGCGCAGCGACTCGATGTCGGCGCGCTGGCCGTAGAAAGGTGCGTTGCGCCGCGCGGAGGGAGAGGCGCAGACCGCTGCGTTCCACTGCACATGACGGAGCGCGTTGCAGTCCTGAAAAGCGTCCTGACCGATGGCCGCTACGGACAAACCAATGGTCAGCGAGTCGATGGCGGAGCACTCCAGAAAAGCGTAGTCGCCGATGGTGGTGACACTGTCAGGGATGACTACGCGGCGGATATGGTCGAGACCGAAAAAAGCATAGGTGCCGACGGTGGTCAGGTCGTCGGGCAGACGGAGCGTGTCTATCTGACTGCGGTAGTCCCACCACGGAGCATCGGCTTCGGGGTAGTCGGACATCGCACCACGACCGCTGATAGTCAGCGTGTGACCGGCCGTGTCCAGCGTATAGGACAACTCCTCACCGCACGTGCCTACGATGAGGTCTGCACGCGCATCAAGAATAGGGCACACCAAAAGGGTGCTCAATAGGAGGGAGAACAACTGTTTCATAGTCTTTCTTTATTTGAGACGCGCTCTTCCGTGTCTGGGAATCTGCGTCTTCCGTATTCGCGTGCAAAGGTACAAAAAAAAAAGGACATACGCAATAGGAATAGACATTTTTTAACAATCCCCCGTACAATCCCCATACAATCCCCATACAATACCTATGCTATTCCTGTATAAATCCCTATTCTATCACCGATACAAACCCGTACCGTTCTCGCGTGATTGTCGCGTGATTGTCGCGTGATTGACGCGTGATTCGCCTACCTCTGCCCATACTATCACCGTTTTGTTTTGAGTATGCAATACACCCTATAAAGCAGAGCCGGGCAAGTCATCGTTGCGAAATCTAAATTAACAAGAAAATATCCGTTCGGGCGTCGATTTTTGCATCAAAACTCTTGCTGGTTTCAAGAAAAAGTAGTACCTTTGCAGTGATTTTTATTAAATGATACTTTATAATATCTGAAATATTCGTAAAATATTAATTTATACTATTTATGGAAAAGATGCTTTTGAAGCAAATCCTGCTTGACCAGAAACACACCCTGCAATCATATGAGATTGAGCCTCGCGCATATGATATTGATATGCAGATGAACTATGTGTTCATCGGTGTACGGCGTGCAGGAAAGTCATATATGCTTTATCATGTCATCCGTCAATGGGTAGCCGAAGGACATAGTTGGGACGAAATCTTATATATGAACTTTGAGGATGAGCGTCTGGAGAACTTTGGTTCCAATGATTTCTCGCTGTTATTGGAATGCCACCAAGAATTATTCAACGTAGAAAAACCCCTGATTTTCTTGGATGAAATGCAGAACATCCCCGGTTGGGAGAAGTTTGCACGGCGCATGGCTGATTCCAAAGCGCATATTATGCTGACGGGTAGTAATGCCAAGGTGCTCAGCCGCGAGATAATGACCACTTTGGGCGGGCGGTTTATACCAATGGATATTTACCCGTATAGTTTCAAGGAAATGCTTGGTGTTCTTGCTATTCGGCATGACGAGAGGGCTCAGCTCCAAACAAACCTGCGGGCTAAAATCCTCCGCCAATACGCCGAGTATTTGCATTGGGGAGGTATGCCGGAAACCGCACATATGCAACAGAAAAGACAGTATCTAAGCAGCGTTTACCAGAAAATCTATCTCAATGATATAGCTGCTCGGAATAAAATCAGCAATCTCTCTGCCCTGAGACTATTGGTCAAAAAAGTAGCAGATAGTCTTAGACAGCCTATTTCGTACAACCGGCTAAGCAATATCGTCTCTACCATAAACGGCAAGATTTCTGTTCCTACAATCCAGAGTTATATCTCCGCCGTTGAGGATGCATGGTTGCTCCTCCGTTTGCGAAATATCGCAGGCTCGCTGACGGATAAGGAGAGCGTGTGCAAGTATTATTTCGTTGACAACGGTTTCCTCAACCTCTTCCTTTTTGACGGAGAAACGGCGTTATTGGAGAACCAAGTGGCACTCGAACTATTCCGGCGCTTCGGTCATGATTTGGAGAACGACACGGTTTATTTCTTCCATAGTGGGGTGGAAGTAGATTTCTATATCCCTGCCGAGGAATGGGCTATTCAGGTTTGCCATTCGTTCCATGACCCGCAGACACTTAAGCGAGAGAAAGACGGGTTGCTGAAGATAACCAAAGTCCTTCCTTGCCGCCGTCGTACGATTATCACCTATGATACCTCTGATACCCTGCATGACGAGCAGGGAGATATTGAGGTCATCCCATGCTGGCAATGGATGTTATCAGTAGATAATTAGAATTTACTGTCAGTATGTCAAAGAGCATCTTGCGGGTAATCCGCAGAATGCTCTTTCTTCTTTTATTTGATTGCCGCTCGTTCTTCTTGGTGAAGGCGTTTGCGCTCAGCGCGGTTGTGTTTGATTTGTGTGTAATAGGCAAAGCCGGCTATTGTGTTGTGGCCTCCGTACCCTTCTTGGAAGGTAATATCGGAAATACGATCTAACTCTGCATTCTCTTCAGAACGCAGTTTCATTTCCCGACACCAGAAACGAATATCGGAGATTAAGCGTTTTGTGTATTTGAACATAGATATAATTGATTATACAAATTCTTATATGAATCTTTAATCTGCGGAGTATGCCTCTTTATTGGGGTTCAGTTTAACTTTTATCGAAATCAATAGTTGCAGGCACTTACAAGTTATGTAATACATACAATAGGGCATTGAACGGTACATTGTAATCCAAATGGTTTTCATATGAGGATTAGTTGCCCTAACCCATTCATCCCACTCTTTGACCAAATTCTTTCCGACCGGATATGGAAAGTCTATAGATTGGCGATAATATGTATTGTAAGAACGAGGCAACCGATGACGGATATATTGTTCTTTTGTTGTGCCGACTAACGCCGGATGTTTCTCATAAAACTCGATTGTATGTTTTTGGCTCTTGATGGACGCCCCAAGATTTTTTTTCTGCACTTCAATAGAGATACTTTGTCCCGGGCGATCCATCAGGTAGTTATATAACGGAAAATCAAACGCTTCAATTGTCTTGGCGCCTATCATCGCGGCAGGCCATAATACGACATCATCATAGGGCTGTTTCTCCAAGAACAGTCCCGGCATATACTGACGGAAAATGGTTGTCTTATAACAACAGCAATGATGCAAGAGATAATTGTGTGTCGGATTACCAAGCCAATCAAATGTATCAGCATCATATGGATGGTAAAATTCCATACCTAAGATTTTCTGCTTCCATATTTCATTATTCGCGCAATGACAACGGGTTGGTGTGAGTATCAAATCAGAATCCGTGAATTGCAGTTTCTCTACAAACTTATCGAGGTTTTGGAGCCAATCATCCGAATCAAGAAATTTTAGATACTTACCTTTTGCTTCCATTACACCCATATTCCATACCGAGCCATGTCCGCCATTCTCTTTGTCAATCTGCCGGAAGTATTTAGGATAACGGTTCACATACTCACGCGACATCTCTGCGGATTGATCAGGAGTTCCGTCATTTACAATGAGGATGTCCAGCATAGACATTAACTCGTCATTTATACTCCCGTCCTCTTTATATAGAAGCAACGAGTCCAGACACTTATTGATATAAGGCTCGACCTTATAAACAGGAATAACAATAGATAAAAGTTTGCTCATATCTGTAAATTTTATACATGTCGTTGTCTTAATTGCCACTCGCAAAGTCTCTGGAGCCCCTCCGAGAAAGGCGTAAAAGAATAAGTTCCTATATACGTGTGTAGTTTATCTGTATTGAGAGACACGTGCTGTACATCCAGTTGTAATGGAGGATTATAGCCCCATGTGAAAGTGGGGACAAGGGATTTTATTTCCTTGAGGATTTGGTTTACGCTTAAAATTTCGCCAGAGCCTACGTTCAATATCTCGGTATGCACTCCTTGGATAATAAGTTGAAATGCAATGTCGCAGAAATCGTCTATCCAAATATAATCTTTACTGGCTTCGCCCGTTCCATACACTTGCATAACCTCCCCGGCTACCGCTTTGCGCATAGCCACATTGATTACACCTTGGGTATTGGAATAATGATAAAAGCCGTATGGATTAGATAAACGCAATACCAATGGATGTATTCCATATAATGACGCGTATAGGAAAAGATATTTCTCAATAGTCAGTTTATGAACTCCGTATGAACTTTTAGGGAATTGGTCATCATTCTCCATATGTGCGAGTATACTATCTCCATAAATTGCGCCACCGGAGGAGATAAAGAGTATATCCAGGACATTGTATTTGACCATTAGATCCAATATGGTGAGGGTTGGAATAATATTCGACAGGATGTCATACTTCGGATTTTGCGCATTCGAAGCCACAGTGGTTGATATAGAGTGGACAACATAGTCAATGTGTTCGCCCTTAAAGATGTTCTCAAGCAATTTCTCATCTGCAAAATCACCGGCATACACTTTCTTCACAAAATCAAAATGTATATTATGGGGGTGATGGTCAAATTTATCAAAGATAATCACCTCATAAGGCAAATTATGAGTTGCTATATATGAAAGCATATTGGTTCCAAGGAACCCAAACCCTCCCAATAGTAATATTGTTTTCTTTTCCATATCTAAGTTTTTAATTGAGTTTCATATCCGCTAATTCTGTAGGTAAACCCAGATGTGTCCTTGGCCAAATATGCGTTTTCATCAGCAACACTTTTGTTAGCCACTTTAAACTACGTGTAATGGGCTTCCATTGCCTACGGATATGCCATAACGACAGGACGGCATATTTCCACCACAACTTGTCATATTGGCGATAGATATATGTCATATGCCAGGGTTTTCCCGGTCCGCAATAATGCACAATAACTGGATGCTCCGCCTCTGCCAGTATATCTGCTTTCAGTTGAGCGTTATAGTGTTCCCAATGCGATTGCATAATATAGAAGTATTGGAAATTGTACTTCAACGGAATCGCCATTTTGGCATCAACCAGTATCTTATTCAATACATCTTGATCATGAAAACGTAATTTGTCTATATTCTGCTCCATAAAGGACAAGGCTCTCTCCGTAAAACAATGTTCTCTCAAATAATCCAAATTCAAGAGCAGCACTCCGGCATTAAAATACCCTTGGGAACTTGGATAATCTAAACGGAGATAAATATCGGAATCAAAATACAAGCAATCTATTGCACCGGCCAGTCCGACATGTGACACATCTATATCCCACAACGGGCGTATGGAGCCATCTATCACCATATCACCATCCATATAGAGTATTTTATGCACATCATTAGGAAGACTGCCTACGGATAAAAGCCTATAATATGTAGCAATAGACAAATGACCGCCTAAGAATTGATTGGATTTTAGGCGAGATATCAATTCTTTAGGAATCTGAATAATATGTAGTTTGTGTCGGAATCTTTGGACCAATTGTTGTAATGTATCGAAAGCGCCGACACGGGTGTCATTCGTTATCACATATACTTCAAAGCGTTCTTCCTTGTTGGAGAGAAATAAGGATGTAAGCATAACTCCATAGTACGGCACATAATTGCTGTCCATTGAGCACAATATATTGATGGTATCTCTCATTGTATATATTATATATGGTAATTACAATATTTGACAAGTCTCCGGTATGTTTTCGCCAACAATCTGTCAAACATACTCTTGTGTAAACTGAAATGCCAAAGTTCTTCCATCTGCTGTCATTAGTGTCCACTAAAAATTTGGAAATTGTTCTTTGATTTATTGAAAATTAGTTAGTTACGGGGAAAATTTGTGTCAACGGATTTGATTTTGTAAATTTGCAGTCAAATTGTCAACTGCTTATGAATCAAGACAAATAC
>JAFUUE010000035.1 GCA_017483945.1 Paludibacteraceae bacterium
AAATGTGGAGAAATTGACGGGCTTTCGTTCGTTGTACGTCATGGTATGGCAGCAAGCAGGTCCTGAAGAGAGGGCATCTGTCTGTCGTCCCATAGCGCTGTGATGACGCCGTATCTGTCTGTCATATAGAGCCGCGGGATGCGGGAAGAGGCAAAAAGCGAATACACCTTCCGGTCCGCTTGGGCGCTGTAGGGCATGCTCAGTCCCTGCTCCTGCCAGTATGCCGCCACCTCGTCTTCCTCCTCCTCGCGCGAGATGCAGACCACCTGCACTGACGGTAGTTTCCCGAGGATGGGATCTCCGGTTCCGGCGGTGCGGTAAAAACTGTCGATGACGGGCAGTTCCTGCCGGCAATCCGCACAACCGGTATGGAAGAAGACGATGAGAGCCGGTGCGCCGTGCAGCGACTCGTTGGTGGCAAGCGTGCCGTCGGAAAGTCTGACCGAGAACGCCGGCAACCTGTCCCCTTGCCCGAGGTCTCCCCCCGATGGACGCGGATCGTCAATGCAGCCTGCCAGCAGAAGCGGCAGCAGACTGCAAAGAAGCGCTATCGGGCGGACAAACGGTTTCATGGCGCGGCATTCCATATCCGGACGTTACAGGTTCAGCACCTTCTGACCATAGTCGTTCACGCGGACCACATAGCCCGACTGGTAGTGCAGCGGCGTCTGATACTCGCTATCCTCGGCCGTTGCTGACAGCACAAGCCGTCCGTCGGGGCCGAAGAGCGTGATGCGGTCGCCACGTACAAGTCCGCGCACATAGAGTACACCTTCGTGCACAAATATCACATACTGCCGCTTGCCGTCTTTCACGTTGGGGAAACCGCCGATGCGTAGTTGGAAACGGCTGTTGTCCATGCCGGCAGGCAACACCACCCCGTATTCCTTGTCAAGAAGGTTCACGTAGCGGTTCAGCTTGCGGTCGATAAGCCATACGTAGTCATAGCCTGCAAAGGCTTCCGGCTCAGGCAGCGAGAACGTATAGAGCGAACCGGACGAGGCATTGTCGGCAATGCTGTCACGTGCAGGAATGCTGATGCCGAGTTGCAGGTCGGTTTCCACCGGCGCCGCACCAAGCAGCGAAAGACGCGTGCTGAGGCGCGAGTCGGACAGCCAGAGCTGCGGAACGGCCGCTAACGTCTGCCATTTTATGCCGTCACGGCCCATGCGGTAGGTCACCACGGTGTCGGCCTCCGCGTCGGGATACACATCTAACAGGTCGGCCTGACCGTATGCACTCTTGAGCATGACAAGCGGACGTACGGGAGCCGGCGCTGGTGCCGAAGACTTCACAGGCCGCAGGAAACGCAACGGCTCGGAAGCGCCTAACGTTGCCGTTTGCGTGAAGAACGACTCGCCTAACGCTACCGCCGACGGCGAATCCCACGAACGGGACGTAAATATCTGGTCGTTGGAGAAATCGGCGTAGTCGTAATCACCGTCCGCTTTCATCTTGTAGAACAGGTGCGGGATATTCATCGTATAGAGCCAGTTCTCTTGCTCATAGGTCTTGAAGCTGCCCACGAGCCAGGGTTGTCCCTTCAGGTTCCAGCCCATGTCCTCGGCGCGGGTGAAGTTCAGGCCCGAGCCGTTCTTTCCGGCCGTACGGTGATCGTATTGCGTCAGAGTGACGGTCTTGTAGTCGCTGTTGTCTTCGGTATAGACATATTGTCCGGCTTTTGCCCCCCAGCCGGTGAAGCGGAGCAGCGTGTCCTGTGCGGCATCGAAACGCAGAAGCCAGCCTTCCGTGGCGGCAGGTACGGCAGTGGCCGGCTGCCAGCACGACGACAACTCTTCGGCAAAGCGGTAGTTGTGGGCCGCACGGGCCGTACCGTCATAGGTGAAGCGGCTGAAGGGTACCGGGTTGAGCTGTTGCGTGAGACGGTCGGCCGAGGCATCGAAGGCCACGGAGACAACGCTGTCAGGATGGTTGCGGAAGGGGAAGGCCATCATCGCATACTGCTGGTCGCTGAAGCGCCGACAGGCGGCTACATACGAGAGCTGCACGTCGTTGCCATGTCCGTAGAGCGAGGCGCCTTCCTCAAGCAGCAGATAGCCGGGACGGAACGGATTCTCACCGGTTTCGCTGAAGCAGGGCTCAGCGCCGTCCGTCTCAAGCACTAAATTCGCATTCTCCATCAGATAGACCACCGAGCCGCCGTGCGGATAGCGGTTGCCGCCGTAGTTGGTTGTGTAGGCAGCCCGCTGTACGGCCTCTTCACGGCCGCTGTTGCCTTCCAGCGGATTGGTCAGCGTCGTGGCATAGGCCGTGCGCGAGGCGGGAACACGCCAGGTCTCGAAGCAGCCAAGGTCGATGCGCCCTTCGGTGACGCGCGGATTAGCCATCACGTCCAGGTCGCGGCTGAAATCCACGCCATAGCCGATATGGCTGCTGAAGCCGCCGTTGAGAGCCGCCAGCGCCGTACGCGAGGTATCAGCGGCATCAATGTAGCGGCTGCGCTCATGAAGCTGGTAGCGGAGCGGACGGTATTGCGTCAGATAGGCCGGCAGTGTGTAGGCATTGCCGTCGCTCATATAGGGTGCAAACATACCCGTGAGCGTGTTGCAGTTGCTCAATGCGCCCTCGGTGTCGGAGCTGACCGCCACGGCATCGTCCGCCTCGTTGAGGAACAGACAGTTCACAACGCTGTTGGCCGAGCCGTGCTGTACCACGAGGTTGCGCTGACCGCTGTTGGCGTTGGCCACGGTGTTGTTAAGCAGCAGCGAGCGGCTGCCGCGAACGAAGATGTCGGCCGGTGCGGTGTTGTCGTACACAAGGTTGTTGTAGAACAGGCCGCCGGTGATGCGTACCACGGCATCGGTCTCCGGTTCGGTATAGTCCGACGGAGCGCCAGGGTCGCCCGGATTGTTGCCGGAGCCGCCGCTCAGGAAGTCGTCCTCTATGTCATTGTCGGCCCCCAGCCGCCGAGGAGCACTGCCTGCCGCAGCCCGCGTGTTGCCGGTGACGACGCAGTTGCGCACCACGATGAGCGGGTCTGCCATCGAGAGCGGCGCCTCGTCTGTCGTCTCGCCGGGGTTGCTGACGACGAAGCCGTCAAGCAGGAAGCCCGTGGCAAACGGAGCGGCGCCTTCGTTCGTACGGACCGACGACAGACGGGTGGTGGCCGTGTTGGGAGCCGCCACACCGGCACGCGTGGCACGCACCTGGTTCACATAGCGCTCGCACTCGGCATCCGTATAGCCCGTCTCCGGATTCAGGTAGGCCGTGTCTAAGAAGCCGGTGGCTATGGAGCCGTACAACTGCACGCCGTCGTGCGGAACAATGTGCTCGTCGGCCTGCGCGTCGTACGAGCCCTTCACAAACACGTACGAGCGGCGCGAACGGATGTCGCCGGCATTATGGTTGAGGTAGGTATATATCGCCGCTACGTTGACGGCGTTCTGCAGCTGTCCCTGACCGAAAGCATGCTCCCACGACGAGCCGTTGCCGGCCTGTACGGCCGAGACGGCAGGATCTACATACAGCACACGTTGCAGCACGGCCTGACACTCGTAGGCACCGCGCTCCATGCCGGAGCCTAACAGACGCGGTTTGCTGGCCAAGTCGCTGTCGTTCGCCAACGAATAGACCGCCCCCGTCTTGAAGCCGTTGGCTCGGCGCCAATAGAGTTTCTCACCGGGCGCAGTATCCGGATAGTGGCGGAAGAACACATGATCCCTATAGACTGCCGTATCCGCCATATTCATGGTTTTCATACTCGGATTCAGACGGAAACTGCGCGCCTGCCACTCACTCGGAATAGTGGCATCCACGTCGGGATTCTCAAAGCACGGACCGTCAAATACATCGTTGTTCGCCGTTACCAGCATGTCATTATGACAGGTCGGGTCACCCGCACGGAAACAGCCCCATACGGCATTGTTCGTCATCAGATTTTCTATTCCGGGTTGGGTGTTGTTCGCCGCCTTGTCCCACTGATGCGTATTAAGTACCAGCTGGATGGTCGTATCGTTGCCGAGGTCATCCTGCCAAATGATGGAGTTATGAATCTGGCTGCTGTCCGACTCTAACGTGATGTGTCCGTCGTTGAGGGCGAAGGTGGAGTTCACTATCATCACATTGTTCGGCACGAGGGCAAGGTTGTTCTCACCCGTCACGTTCTCGTAAGTAGGCGCATACACGGGTGCACCGGCATTGGAATGGAACAGCGAGTTGACAATCAGCGAAGAACCGCCTCCGTGCTCTATGCGGACAGCGGGAGAACGCTCTTCCTGAATTTCGGTACGGGCACCGTTGTTCATGAATATACAGTTGGATATCGTGAGCTTCGGTATCTCTTTTACCTTGCCGTCTATCAATGTGCTGTCCGAACGCAGAGCCATGTTGAAGTCCGGGTTGTACACGTCGCTGCCGTATTCGCGTTCATATTGCCGTTGCAAGCGATAATAGATAGCCGCACCACCGCTCTTGCTCATCGCACCCGTACTATGGACCGGCAAATCGCTCTCCGGGTCTTTTGTCGAATAAGGATTGATGAATGTAATGCCGTCGAAGGTGATAGGAATCGCAATGCTGTCAGGTGCGACCGATTCGCCCCTCCAGTTCGCCTGAAGCATCTGGCGGGTCATATTTTCAACAACAACCAACTGGTTAGTCTGCAATCGGTTGATGTCGTTGGGCATTTCCATCACGGTCGGATTCGCATACGGGTCACGCTCCTTCACGTCATATTTGTATCCGCCAAGGAAAGTCAGACTGCTGACCGCATAGTCCTTATCCGCTTCTGCGCTGTCCGGCAACAGCGGCGAGAGCGAGTTGGAAGTGATGACAAACGCACGCCGGTTGTCCAGCACGTTCGTCGGAGAGAAGGCCTCACCATCTTTGCTGAGCAGGCAGACATACTTGTCGTGATTGTTATGCGACGACATCAGGATATCAATAGCGGTCTGCAGATCGGTGGTAGGTGTCTCCCAGCTCAGGCCGTCATGACCGGCGCTCTTCTCGGAGGTCGCCACCCACATCGTGTCTATCTCCTGGCCTTTGATGTTGAGCTGCACATATTGGTACTCATAGATACCCATGTCTATATACACATCCGTCTCTCCTACCTTCGGATTCTTGGAAATACGCAGCATGTTGCCCGATGTGGCATCCTCGTTGACGCCGCGGGAATACGCCATATAGTAGTCGTCCCTGAGCGGCATCGGCGGGTTCGAATGACTCATATAGGCGCCGTACCGCCTCGAAAGGAAATTGTACATCGACATGTACTCAGGGTGAGCGGCATCCTCTGTTGCCAGGAATGTTGCCGAGGGCAGGCCGCGCACCGGATACACGTCCTTCGCTGTTGCTTCGGAATTGATTGCTTGCGCAGCCCTCAACGCCTCCGACGCCAAGTCGTAATGGGTGGTGCCGGTATATTTGGTGATATAATAGGACACCTCGCGCGTCACCTCCTGGCGCAAGTGGCCCCAGCCTTGGTCGGTGGTCTGGTTCATACGCGCCAGCAGCCAGTCGGCATTCTGCATATATCCGTCTATACCGGCCACCAAGGTCGGCTGTACGAAGTTCGGCCCGTCAATGGCATTATTTACACGGTTTATCAGCACGTTGTTGTTGCCATGCACATAGGTGAAAAGGCTGTCATAGTTCTCTACGTAATCACCATTTTCATCCCGTCTGATCCGCACCGGCGTCTGGCGGCTGTCTTTGTATCGTCTGTGCTCCTCACGCGTCATCAGATAGCCGTCTTGGTTCGGTTTCATGCCCGTGGGACCGTAGCCCCGCCGATACGAACAGAAATACAGCCCTTCCATCGAGTCGCCTACTTGCCGCAGCTCCTTCAGCTTGTTGGTCACATCTACATGGAAGGTGTCTTTGGCCGCAAAATGCACATAATACAGGCTGTCGTATTCGTGATACAGCTTCTCGTACCGGTCCCACATCGTACCATCATAATGGAACACACCGGCACGCGACCTCCTGTATTTGAGATTGAAGGCGGCTATAGATTCGTCTGACGGCCCATCGTCAGCATGCTCCAAGTTGCCGATACTCCTCACACTGTCCATCTCAAACACCTCGTTGCCCCAGAAAATGGTGTTGAAAGCAAAGTTCATGGAGTCTGTTTTATGGTAATGGTTGTTGGCAAAGAAGTTATAGATAGACGGATACGCCACCGCCTTGTTTCGCATGAAATGGCAGTTGATCACACGCAGTCGGGATGTCTGGGATGCGGAAATCACGCCGCCAAAACCTTGGCGGGCATCAGCATCAGGAACGGAATCCTCACTGGTGACGTCGATTCGATATAGTCCGCGACGCGCTTCGTTGTTGTCAAACAGGGTGTTGGATATGTTGCAAGTAGCATTGGTGGCAATACAGCCGCCCGCCGTCCACGGGATATACCGCTGGTCTAATTGGGTGACCGGTCCCTGCGAATAGTTCTGCGTGAAGTGGCAGCCGAACATGTATATTCCGCCGTTCGAATAGAGAGCCCCGCCGGTACCCGCCATGTTGTTGGTGAAATAGCAGTTTTCCACCACGATAGGGATGTTGTATTTCGCCGGCTGGGTAACGTTAGGCTGTTGTTCATCCAGGGAATCGTATGACTTCGTCCAGTTTCCGTCCACAAAGATGCCGCCGCCGCGGAAATAGGTCTTTGTCACATAACGATGATTCACCGTATCGCCCGCATCAAGGTGGTTGGCATAACCGCCGTTTATCTGAATACCGTCAAACTCGGTGGTGCGCCCTAAGATAGAGAGGTCTATTTCTTTCGCGAAATTCGCGGTATCGGTCATCGCGATGGCATCCTTTTTCAGGAACATCGGCACGCCTTTCTGAGGTTCGGTAGCATTACTATCGTACTCCTCATTCATTTTGGTGAACTTCAGCGGCTGCGGTCCTATATAGGTGGAGTCGGCATGCATCGTGATGACGTGATAGACGTGGGTGAAATCCTCGCCCGAAACGGCGTTACCCGAAAGGATGGTCTGCCGGTCCAGCTCCCAGGGTTCAATCACGGAGTTCTGGTTGATATCCCGCATCGGACGGTGGTTGTCGTCACGCAGACGGATAGAGTCTAACGAAGAGGAATAAATGCGGTAGGATGTTGCAGCCCCGGACGGCAATTTCACCCGTACATCCACATTATCCTCTGTGCCGTACCACTGCCCGGTGAACTGGTCGTAATAGCCCTCCTGACCATAGTGGTGGTCCTCACGCCGCGAGTTTATACCGCCGATGACGTATATGCCTTCGGGCACGAGGAAGGTGTTGTTGCGCACCTGACCCTGCTCACCGTACGCGTTATGGTACGGATAATACGTCCCCTGCTCTATATACACCTCAAACACGGTGTTACGGTACGCCTCCGGATTCGTTTTGCGCGCGTTAATGATATAGTCGAAGGCATCGCCTAAGCGGTGGAACGGGTTGAGGATACACGACCCCATCTGCCTGTACATGTTGGCCGTATCGTTGGTCAGGATGTTGTCCTGCAGGGCACGCGCCGCCTCGGAGTTCAGCAGGTCGCTGTTCATCACATACAGACGGTGCATCACATATTTCTCATCCACGCTCACCTCAAAAGTCTTGTTCAGCACGCGGGCGCCTATCTCGATAAAGTCGTTTTTCTTAATCACTAACGTATCGGTTCCCCAGCCGAACTTGCGCTCCACACCCCGCACACGCCATGCTGCCCAATGCACACCGGCGATGTCGATGGTGTCGAGCGTCGGGTATAGGGCTCTGGTTTTCTCCCATTCCGTATAGGTCATGCCCGCACGGGCAAGCGTGGAAGACATCTCTATCGGATAATAAAGTAATGCGTTGAACGGGTCCTGTCTATCCCAGCGCACGCCCTCCGTCTCGCGCGCAGAGAGTTCCACATTCGCTTGCCCCTCTATACGCCGGGACTCTACAGCGCTGTAGCTGAACGGATATTCCGAACCCGAAGTAGGGCTGAAGTTGCCCGATATGTTGGCATAGTCATTGGCATTGTTATGCCACAATACGGTGGAGTTGATGCGGGCATAAGTGTTTTCAAACCACATTCCGCCGGCTGTCGTACGCGCTAAATTCTCGCAGATAGTGGAGGTATAGATATGCGCTAACGAATCCGTGCTCTGCGCAGCCGGCGCTTCCACATACATACCGCCGCCCACATCCGCCGTGTTCTTCTTGATAATCGTTCCGCTTACTAACGCATTGGGCTTCAGATACAGACCGCCGCCGTACTCCATGGCCACATTGTTCTGCACCACGCAGTTGCGCACGTGTGCATAGCCCGTCACCACGGCGCCCGCACCGATACGGTCCTCAAGGTCCGGCGAGTTCGCATAGCCGTCCTCGATAAACAGACCATCCACCACCGCACGGTGTTTCTCGCTATCAGCAAGCCGCGACATATATGCCAGCGAGCCGCGAATCGGCTCTTCATCATCCCCCTTGTAAAGGTCTTCTTCCGGCGTAAAGAGGTCGTTGGTGAAAGTCACCACGTGGAAGCACTGTCCCTCTGCACCGGTGGACGAAGTGATTCTGCCGGAAAGCACGGTCCTGTTGGTCAGCGGGTCGCGCTCGTCAACGATATGTGCACCCTCCGTACCTTCTGCCACGATAGCGCCATCCTTCTCATAATGATAGAAGTCGCCCGTATAACCGCCCCTCAGGTGCACACCGTGCGGAACGATGAAGGAGTAGTCCAACGTGTTGTCGTGATAGTTTTTTTCGTTGTGCTTGGTCGAACGGGTCGGTGTGTACCACTCGCCTGCGGTATAGTCGTCGCTCGTTTGGCTTGACATATCGTCACCCTCCAACCATACCTCCACCATCCAACTCTTGTCGGGTTTACCTGCCTTAGCAGTGTCCTTGACCGTGCTGTAGCGCGGAAGAAGCATCAGGCTGTTCTTGTATCGTCCGGCTGCGTCCAGCACTTTCTGCAGTTTCTGCTTGCAGGCTGCATTCTGCGGATGGTCGGCGGAGGCATTGCCGCCGGGGCTCTCGAACGACACATAGTATATCGCCGTACCCGGATGCGTCAGCGTGTCCGGACGGATGTCCGAGGCCGCATTATACTCGTAGGCGCCTATATCCACCTGACAGTCCTGCACACGGTCGGCATACACCACATCGTT
>JAFUUE010000036.1 GCA_017483945.1 Paludibacteraceae bacterium
ATTATAATCCCCAAAAGTATACCGATTTTTAGGACAAAAAGCAGTACCTTTGCACTCGATTTTAGTCGGGTGCTTTTTTGTATAAAAGTATGTCTTTTGATATGTCAAATAAAAATTGTACCTTTGCACCGGAATTGAATTGAGCTAACCTCTGCACGCTAATTCGTGTATTATAGGAAAGCAATTAAAAATATTGTTAAACCCGCGTATCCGAGTTGGAATAATGAGCAAAGAGGCTTCCAACGTTTTTCCTCGGTCTCAATGCTCAAAAAGGGAAACGCGATGCGCCATAAATCATTTGTTTATGGCATCAGCAAATCTGTTGGGCAAACTCCTTGCCTCTTATCTCTCCACAAGCAATGACACGCTTGCGGTTTCCTTCCGTGCACATTATCAGCCGGCCTGTTCCACGACTTTAACACGCCCTACCCCCTCTCATTGCGTAAGAAAGAAAAACGCGTCCCCTCGTCTTGTTTCTGCCACTTTCTCCTATCGCTATAAGTCCACCCAGAAACTCACACAACTTTATCAATGCCTGCTAAATGCGAAATGGATTGCCGCAGACACCAAACCCGATGATTTCCTTGCTATCTTTTCCGGAGAAGAATCTACTGCACGGGTGAAATGGCTCGGCAAACCGTCCTATCTGTACTACCTCATCCGTAAAGCTGTAGAATCACAACTAATATCCATACCGATGGCGGAAAGATTTGGCAGATTACCGAAAGTCATTTTACCGACTCCAACAGCCGACCGTTACATGATTTACGCAAACAGAAAGATCCCAAAACAGCCATCCCGACCATAGAAGCAATGCTCCAAATACTGCAACCTTCGGCGTAATCTTCGGCACAAACATAAAATAGTTTAAAAAAACATCCTTACGGGAAGTCTTGATTATCAGGGCTTCCCGCTTTCTTTATATACCTGACCTGACGCTCTTTTCTCCTGATCTTCGGCGCAAAACCTCTTCCGCGCCGAAACTTTTTGCAGTATTATTATAGAACCACGTCCCGAAGAAGGAGCTGACCAAGAAATCAATCTTTCTTCGTCAATTAGGTCGGATAGTATCCGGACAACGGCTTCAGTCCTTCACGGCATATAAAACTCCATTAAACAGGCACCCGCCTGCTTTTTTTATGCAAAAAACGTAAAAAAACGCCTTCCGGGGCGTTTTTTTGCTTGCATTCTTGCATATATCATTTATTTTATGTAATTTTGCAGCGCAAAACGCAAGTTTTGCCGTATTGAGCCCGCGCTGAGGGAATATGTCTTTCGGGTGGGTGAGATACAGGACATATTGAAAAAGGCGTCTTACGCGCTTTGTTTTGGTTTCCTTGAATCTGGTAAATTCTAATCATCCAAAACATCGCAGCACAAGATGTCCTCGGGTGTGTATATACTTTGTGTACGCATATCGCGTAACATTTACATTATATACATACGGCGTGGGCTACGTGTTGCTTGTTCGGATGAGAGGGCAATACCAGAGCCTAAGGAAACGGAACAGCAAGATTGCAGTCCCGCTTTTTTGTATTATATAACGTGGTAAATTACTATTTACATACAGGAGAAAGCCGAAAATCCACTAAAGAGTAGGCATAATTATAAACTATAAAGTTATGGATAACAAAAAACAAGAGAACTTGCAGTCGCGACGCGAGTTCTTCAAATCTGCCGCAAAGGCTGCATTACCTGTAATCAGCGCAGTCGTGCTCTCACAATTGCCTATTCATGCAGAGGCTGCTATGGGATGTCATTCCTGCAGCGGTACTTGCTATACCGGATGTACCGGCGGTTGTCGCACGGCATGTAATACTTCCTGCAAGATGGGGTGTAGAGGTGGAGCCAATGGACCTCTATGATTCTTTAATGTTATAGTTAACTGATACATACATAACGGAGAACCCCGAATCGCCGGAAAGGATGTAGGGAAAACTACTAAATGCTAAAATTATGACAAAAAGCAAAAATGAAGAACTCCAGTCTCGTCGTGAGTTCTTTAAGAGTGCTGCTAAGGCTGCACTCCCTGTTATTGGGGCTGTAGTATTGTCACACTTGCCAATGACAGCACAAGCGACTCCTGCCGGATGTGCCAAGTATGGCTGCGGTATTTGTACTAACACTTGCACCGGTGATTGCAAAGGAGGATGCCGCTATACATGTTCGGGGGGCTGTAAAAATTATGGTTGCAAAGGCGTATCACGTGCCTAAGTTTCATTGCATTAGGCTGAGGATATCAGCCTAATGCTTCTTATTTTTATACTATGGATCCCCTACCTATTAAAAGTGGTGACAATGTCTGGAAAGACGGCATGGCCAAAGATATAACATTTATTGTCACAAAAGATTGTCAATTAGCTTGCAAATATTGCTATCTTGTTGGGAAAAATTCAAAAGAAAGAATGCCCTGGTCTGTCGCTAAGCAAGCTATTGACTATATCCTTGATCGGGAATATGATTCTAATTTTAATTATGAATCTGTTGTATTTGATTTTATAGGAGGCGAGCCTTTTCTGGAAATCGACCTCATTGATAAAGTTTGTGATTATATAAAAACAGAACTTTTTAGACGCAATCACCATTGGTTTAACTCATACAGGTTCAGCTTGGCTACAAATGGATTGAATTACAATTCTTCAAAAGTACAGAACTTTATCAAAAAGAATCTGAGCCATTTAAGCCTCATGATTACTATCGACGGAACACAAGTGCTCCATGATATGAATCGCATATACAAACATTCGGAAAAAGGTTCATACAATGACGTGCTAAAAAATGTTCCCCTATGGCTATCACAGTTTCCCACTCATGGAACAAAAGTCACTATAAGTCATTCCAATATTCCCTATATTCATGAGAGCGTACTCCACCTATTCTCACTTGGCATACATGAGGTCAATATTAATTGTGTGTTTGAGAATGTATGGCAAGAGGGAGATGATATACTGCTTGAAGAACAATTGATGAAGTTGGCCGATTCTATTATTGACGAGGGCTTATATCAGGACTACACATGTTCATTCTTCTATGAACATTTAGGAAAACCCATGGACAAAACCTTGGAAAATCAAAACTGGTGCGGAGCTGGGAAGATGCTTTCAATAGATGCTTCGGGTAATTTCTACCCCTGCACCCGCTTTGCCCAATATTCCCTCCGCGACAAAGAGGCGTGGATTATTGGTAACATCCACGAAGGTTTAGACCCAAACAAACTGCGCCCATTTCTGACGCTCGACCGTTGTACGCAATCAACTCAAAAATGTCAAGAATGTGAAGTCGCATCCGGTTGTGCATGGTGTCAAGGTGAAAACTTTGATGCAGCAAAGACACATACTGTTTTTGAACGCGCAACAGCTATTTGCAAAATGCATAAAGCACGTGTGCGTGCGAACAATTACTATTGGAATAAACTCTACCGGAAACTAGAAATGGAAGGCAAACGTGAGGAGTTCGAAGCCAACAAAAAGAATGTAAAATCCGAAATCTGTTAATGCCATGCTACAATATTTAGTTATTCTATTGGACGATACGAGCGTGGCATACTGCCATGCCGATAATCCTCTCAAAGAGCATAATCTTATTCCTTTGAACACACTCCGCAAAGCGATTCTTTTCGGAATGAAAGAGAATCTGATGATTCAGTATGTCTATCCCGAATACGAACTGCCCGAGGAATACAACGAAGTCATAGAATCCATTGACCACGTAAAAATCGGCCGCGAGGTAGCGGTGTACAATGCAGTGCCCCAAACGATTACAGCAGAAAATGCAGTATTGCGAATAAGCATTGCTGACTTTATTAGCAAACAATATGATATTGCTGCCCTGCTGCCGCAAGTGACACGTTTGAATATCAGTTTGACGGACATTGAGACGTTTAAGGACGAACAACAAGAGAACTACAAAAAAGCACTTGCTACCCTCAATGCAGTACTCCTCAATCTGTACCAGTCCGACAAACAACCGCAGGTCAATATCCTTACTGACCGTTTGCAACTAAAAGAGATGCACAACTGCGGTGCCGGAGATACGAATATTACGCTTGCACCCAACGGCAAATTCTATCTCTGTCCGGCGTTCTATTATGATGAGAAAATAGGCATCAGCAACCGCCTCAACCATCACAAGCCCTCATCCGAACGGAGTGTGGGCGATTTGGAGGCCGGTTTGAAGATTCCTAATCAGCAGTTGCTCAAACTCGACCATGCACCATTGTGCCGTATTTGTGATGCCTACCATTGTAACCGCTGTATTTGGCTCAACCAGAAACTGACATGGGATAATAATACACCATCACACCAGCAATGTGTCATCGCCCATCTGGAGCGCAATGCTGCTCGCGACTTGCAACAACAATTGGGGACGGATAATTTTGAGGAAGAAGCCATCATTAAACCTATTGATTATATAGACCCGTTTGATGTACGGGAACAATTCTAAGTAGTATGAAAAAAATAGTAGGTCAGGTAACACCTGAAGAAAAGAATGCAATCCAGACACTCTTTGAGCGTCGAAACGGTCTCAACGAATTGGCCAAGATTCTTACTGCCGACAATGCGGAATTGTATGAGAAATTGGTAAAAGATTTAGGCGAGACCGGTGTCAAATTCCAAGACTGGTGGGATACTATGGCGCAGAAGTACCAATGGGAGTATGCCGAAAATGGCAATTGGGAAATCAACTTCGACACGTGCGAGATTTTCCTCGTCACGCCAGAATAACAAATAACTGACGCTTATGTTAAACATGGTTTTATTATTCATCGGCACCACGGAAATTATTGTTATCGGTGGTGTCGCGCTCCTAATCTTCGGCGGCAAGAAACTGCCTGAACTCATGCGCGGTCTCGGCAGAGGAGTCAAAGAGTTCAAAGAAGGAATGAACGAGGTAAAAGAGGAAATCAATAACGACGAAAAGCCCCAAGAACAACAACCACACCCCGAAGAACAAAAGGAAGAAGGAACTCCGCAAGAGACGAAGAATGAGTGACAATAATCAAATGCTAACATTTGGCGGACACCTGGAGGTGCTCCGCCGAATGTTATTTCGGATACTGATTGCAACAGCGGTTTTTGCGGTTGCTGTCTTTTGCCTTAAAGACACGACCTTTGCGCTCCTGTTGGCTCCAAGCAAAAGCGACTTCTGCCTGTATCAGTGGACAGAACGATTCTTTGCCTTAATCGGCTATGATTTCCATTTTGCCCCATTTGAGGTGGACTTGATAGCAACAGACCTCAGCAGCCAATTCATGACACATGTCAGTACCTCGCTATATCTGGGCTTTCTTTGTGCCTCGCCATATGTATTGTTTGAGTTGTTTCGATTCATTTCCCCCGCGCTCTATGAGGACGAGCGCAAGTATTCCATTCCGGCACTCATTGTCATCTATGCGCTGTTTATAATTGGCGTACTGATGAGTTATTTTATACTCTTTCCCATATCTTTCCGTTTCTTGGGCACCTATTCCGTTGCCGAACAAGTACGCAGCACGATTACGTTAGATAGTTACATATCTACGTTTGTCACACTTACGCTTGTCATGGGCGTAGTGTTTCAATTGCCTGTGATTACCTATTTCTTAGCCACACTTGGCATCATTCAAAGCGAAATGCTTGCCCAATACCGTCAATATGCATTCTTGATTATCATGATTGTGGCAGCCATTATTACCCCACCCGACCTCATGACCTTAGTTTTGGTGACAATCCCTCTCTATCTCCTCTACGAAGTGAGTATCATAGTGACTCGGCATGTAAATTAGGGTTGGAGTTGAGGGGATTAGTTGGAGTTGGGGGGGATTAGGGTTGGGGAGGATACATGCGGCAGTAGGCTTCGCCGAGTTGGCGGAACTTGGAGGCGAGCCAGCGGGGTTCGAGCACTTGCAACTGGGCGCCGTGGGTCTGCAGCTCCTGCATGAAGTCATAGGTCGGCACCAACCAATACTCATACACGGCATAGCCGTCGCCGCTGTTGAAGGTGGTGTCCGGAACGTATTCTATCTCGCGCTGGGAGTGATGGAGCGGCAGGGAGCGCAGGTAATAGGCCTCATGCACAGACACTTGCACGACGACGCGCTCGGGTTTCTGCTCCCCCACCCATACGCCATACGCATAGCGGAAGAAGTCTGCGGCATCGAAGTCCGCGGGGATAGTATATAGGCGCGGCAGAGGAGCCACCTCAAGCATTCTGTCGAGCGCATAGACCCGCACATCGTCGGGATGGTCACTACTCCGCCCCACGGCATACCAGCGCTGCTTGAAGGCCTTCAGGCAATAGGGTTCGAACTCAAAGTCATGCGATTCGGCATCGAATCCTTGGTAGGTGATGCGCAGGGCATGCCCTCGGCGAATGGCATCGAGCACCGGCAGCAGACAGCGTGCGCCGGACGGCATATCCTCCAGCAGCACTCGTCCGCGCAGTTGTTCGTCGCGCGCCAAATCCGCCACCGCCAGCGCATTGAGCAGCCAGTGCTGCATCGTGTTCTCCGAATAAGCGCCTTCATTCTCAATGGTGTATGCACCGGTCTGAAGGTCGCGCACTATCTGCACCCCCAGCATCGTACGCACTCCCTCAATCCATTCCCGGAGCACATCGTCCGGGATACGGTGTTCGTGGCGCTCATTGAGCGAACTGAGCGACCAGCGATAGTCCAGTTCTTCGCGACTGATACGCCGCGCGGCATGAATCGTGTCAGCCAGCCATGTGTAACAACTAAGCAGCATAGTCTGTTCTTTCGTTAGAGTTGTACTTCGTCACCCCGTCGGGGGATGGTGATATTCCGGAATCCGGCCTCGTAGAGGTGGTCTTTGTAGGCCTCTTCGGCCTGTTTCTCGCCATGGACGATAAAGGTCCCCCGCACGTTCTCAACGCGCAGGCTTCGTGTGAGATAGTCAATCATCTCGCGCCAGTCGCCATGTCCGGAGAAGCCCTCAATCTTGGTGACATGAGCCCGGATACGATGGTCGTATCCGAAGATGCTGACAAAGCGTCTGTTAGGGTCCTGGATGCGTGCTCCGAGGGACGTGGGAGTGCAGTATCCGACGAGCAGAATCGTGCATGCGGGGTCGTCTATGTGATTGGCCACATGGTGCTTAACCCGCCCGGCCTCCAGCATGCCTGAAGCCGAGATGATGATGCACGGTTTGTCGCTGTGGTTGAGTGCTTTGGACTCATGGATGTCGGTGATATAATGGAGCGTGTTGAAGCCAAAGGGGTCCGGGTCGAATCGCATGGTGTCGCGCACGTCCTCGTTGAGCAGGTCGGTGTACATCTTGAACACCTGCGTAGCATTGACCGAGAGGGGCGAGTCCACATAGATAGGTATCTGGGGGAGGGAGCCGTCATTGTAGAGTTTGTTGAGCACATAGACAATCTCCTGGGTGCGTCCGACGGAGAAACTCGGGATGATGAGTTTGCCCTGCTTATAGACGCAGGTCTCTCGGACGATGCCGAGCAGTTGTTCCTCGGTGACCAGTGTGTCGTCATGCAAGCGGTCGCCGTAGGTGGACTCGCAGATGAGGTAGTCGCATTGCGGGAACTCCTGCGGCGAGCAGAGGATATGGCTCTTGAGTCGTCCGAGGTCGCCGGTGAAGGCGATGCGTTTGCGCTGACCGGCGTCCTCAATCTCCAGATTGACAATGGCCGAGCCGAGCATGTGTCCTGAGTTGGTGAAGGTCACCATCACACCGTCGCATACCCGGAAGGGTCGGTCGTAACTGACGGTGCGGAAGAGGTGCATGCATCGTTCGGCATGGTTGATGTCGTAAAGGGGTTGAATCTTAGGCTTATGCAGGCGGTCCATCTTCTTGTTGTACCAGCGCACGTCCTGTGCCTGGATGTAGGCGGTGTCCTGCAACATGAGCGCGCAGAGGTCGCGGGTGGCGGGTGTGCAGAGGATATCGCCGCGGAAGCCGAGGCGGTAGATATAGGGAATCAGGCCGCTGTGGTCGATATGGGCATGACTGAGTATCACACAATCAATCGACTGCGGGTCAAAGCCCAGGTCGCGGTTGTCGGCATCGGTCTCCATGCCCTTGCCCTGATACATACCGCAATCCAACAGGATGCGCTTACCTTTCTCCGTGGTAATGAGGTGTTTGCTGCCAGTTACTTCTCCGGCAGCCCCGAGAAACTGTATCTTCATGTGTATTCGATTCTATGGAGCGCGAGGCTCCTTATATATATTGCAGGTGTATATTGTAGGGCAAAATTACAAAAAAAAACGCATATATGCAAGAGGGGGAGGGATTTTTTTAGAAGAAAGGTGGTCCTTAGTCGAAAGAGGGGGATGGGAGGGATGGTCCGATAGTATCGGACGAAACAGACGAAGCATTCTCTTCTCGTCGAAGCCGATGTCGGCCTCACAGGCCGACGCAATGGACGAAAGGAGGCAAGGAGAGCGATGGGGAGGGAAGCCATTCCCGAATCACGCGTCAATCACGCGACAATCACGCGACAATCACGCGAGAAAGCTTCCCGATTGCACGGACTGCGGAGCGGGGCGGTGTTGGGCAAAAGAGGGAGAAAAAAGAGGCAAAAGAGGGGTTTGCAGAAAAAGATGCAGTCAGGGCTTGCGTATGTCAGAAAAATGTTGTATATTTGCAGTTCATTTCGGTTATCGGGCACCGAGCGAGGCGAAACGGAAGGAACGCGGGAGCCCGAGCGAGGCGAAACAGAAGGAACGCGGGAACCCGAGCGAAGCGAAACGGAGCAAACACGGAAGCCCGAGCGAGGCGAAACAGAAGGAACAGTCAGATGATACAAGACAATAACATACAGAAACTCTTTTTCTTAGGCATCGGAGGCATCGGGATGAGTGCCATTGCGCGCTATTTTCACGGGCGCGGGTACACGGTGTCGGGCTACGACAGGACGCCATCTCCGCTGACGCGTGAGTTGGAGCAGGAAGGCATCGGAGTAACGTACTCCGACGAGGTGCCTGCCGACCTGCAGGAGCCGGGGGCACGAGCCTATACGCAGGTGGTGCGCACGCCCGCCGTGCCGGAGGACGAGCCCATCTACACATGGCTCCGTGAGCAGAAGTTCGACATATGCAAACGCTCAGAGATACTGGGCGTTATCACACGCAGTCTGCGTGCCTTGTGCGTAGCCGGCACCCACGGCAAGACGACCACCAGCACGATGTTAGCGCATATCCTGCGTCAGTCCGCGTTAGGCACCAACGCCTTCCTCGGCGGCATCAGTAACAACTACGGGACCAACCTGTTACAAGACAAGAAGAGCG
The DNA here is from genome assembly GCA_017483945.1 of Paludibacteraceae bacterium. Taxonomy (GTDB): domain Bacteria; phylum Bacteroidota; class Bacteroidia; order Bacteroidales; family Paludibacteraceae; genus Colicola. Next base: position 9,248 of record JAFUUE010000036.1, read on the forward strand.
ACCTGGTCGTAGTGGAGGCGGACGAATACGACCGCTCTTTTCACCGCCTGACACCCTATATGTCGGTGGTGACATCGGTGGACCCTGACCACCTGGATATCTACGGCACGGCCGAAGCCTACCGCGAAGCCTTCAGCGAATATACGGCGCTGATTACGAACGCCCTGGTAGTCAAGCAGGGTATCCCGCTCATCCCGCGCCTGCAACCCGGCGTACGGCAGTACACCTACGGTGTGGCGGAAGGGCAGGAGGAGCTGCCGGACTTCTACGCCGACCGCATAATCGTCCAAGACGGGCGTATCACGTTCGATTTTCACACGCCGACGGAGACGATTGCAGACGTGGAGTTGGGCGTGCCGGTGTGGGTGAATATCGAGAACAGCGTGGCGGCGATGGCTGTGGCATGGCTGTGTGGCGTGCGGGCGGACGAGCTGCGTGCGGGCGTGGCGAGCTTCCGCGGAGTGTATCGCCGCTTCAACATCCACGTCAATACGCCGCAAGTGGTTTATATAGACGACTATGCGCATCACCCGCAGGAGCTGCAGTCGTCGATAGACTCGGTGCGCCGCCTCTATCCCGACCGCACGATTATCGGCATATTCCAGCCTCATCTGTACACCCGCACCCGCGATTTCGCGGCCGATTTTGCGCGTGTGCTCTCGTCGTTGGACGAGGTGATTCTGCTGCCCATCTACCCCGCTCGGGAACTGCCCATCGCGGGAGTGGACAGCGAGATGCTGTTAGCGCGCATCACTACACCGAACAAGACATTGGTAACCAAGCAGATGCTCCCTACCCTGCTGCGTAGCAGGCTGGAGCAGGACGCACGGGGCAAGGTGATTATCAGCCTCGGCGCCGGCGACATCGACCGCCTGGTACCAGATATTAAACGACTGATAGAAGAGCACAATGGCTAAGGCACGCACCATCATATCCGTCTGTGTAGCCGCGCTGGTGGCAGTGTATCTGGTGGCGGTGGTCATTGTGTCGTCCACCTACCCGATAGACACCGTCTGCCACCACCTGCGCATCACCATCCGCGACTGGGACGAGCGGCAATATGTCACGCCGGAGGAGCTGCAGGAGCAGCTGCGCAGACAGGGGCTGTTCCCTATAGGCCAGTCCGTTACGGACATATCCACCCAGCGCATCGAGTGGTCGGTGCGTAAGAACGACATGGTGCGCAACGCCGAGTGCTACCTCCTGCCGCAGGGGGATGTGTGCATCGAGCTGACGCAGCGCGTACCGCTGTTGCGGGTGGTCACGGCGGCCGAAGCGTACCTGATAGATACCGACCGTCTCCGCATGCCCATCCGCCCCAACATGGATTTAGATATACTGACCGCCAACGGCAATGTGGGACAGCGTATGGCCGAGAACGAGTTGGCCGAACTGGCCACATGGCTGCAGCAAGAGGACTACTGGCGTCCCCGGATTGCGCGCATCTACGTGCGTGCGCCGCACGACGTGGCCCTGGTACTGAAAGAGGACGGCGCACTGATTCTACTGGGAGAAGTGGCCGGTTACAAGCAGAAGATGCACAAGTTGCGCACCTTGGAGAAGAACCTAAGAGAACTCAATGAGCCGCCGCACTACCGCGAATATGACCTGCGTTTTGAGGGTCAGGTCGTCACGCGCTGAGAGGCGTCACAAGAAACCGTATAACGCATATGCCGAAGAAGAAACCAACTACCACCACCGCCTCGCTCCCACTGGTTGCTATCGACCTGGGTAGCAACGGTGTACGTGCCATAGCCGCCCAGCGGATGGACACGGACCTGCTACGTATCTTAGGCGTGGAGCAGTCGCAGAAATACCCCGCCTACATGGAGCGCGGCGTTGTGACCCAATCGTCCTACGCGGGCTTCATGATTCGCGAGGTGCTACGTCTGCTGGCCAACCGCATCAACGTGCCCGACCTGCCGACCGCATTTCTGCTGACGGGCGGTCGCTCGATGCAGATAGTCCCCGTCTCCGCCCACCGCGACCAAGTGCGCTTGCGCCCAGTGACCAAGGAGCTACTGGAGGGCATGGAGCATGAGTGCCGGCAGAAGATAGAGACCCGCAACCATGGTGTCGGTGTGCTGGGGCTGGTGCCGTCCTACTATGTGCTGGACGGGAAGGAATACGACACCTGTCCTCCCGAGGAGGCCCGCGCTATCCGCGTGGAGTCGCACTATATCGCCTTTGTCGGACGCCAGGAGCTGACGGCGCAGATACAGAAGAGTTTTGACCAATCGGGCAAGTCCGTAGAGAGTGCCTTCGTGCGGCCGGAGGCGCTGCTCTCCACCATTGCCGCTCAGGACGGCTACGACATGCTGCAACGCGGTTGCGCCGTGCTGGACATGGGTGCGCAGACAACTACGCTGACCCTGTACAAAGGCGGCTCATACCTATATAACAAAGTGGTACCGCAAGGGTCATACCACATCACACGGGCCATTGCGCAACAAGGCATCGCCATGGAACTGGCGGAGCGGCTGAAGTGCGAATACGGCTACGCCTCGCCGGAGCAAGTGGAGAAAGAGTTGCGCCTGCGCGTGCCGGCCTCCGACGAGGCCGGCGGGACACTGCTGGTCATGAGCAGCGCACTGGCCGAGCTCATCAAGGAGAAACTGGAGGAGATACTGGAGCCGTTGCTGCACACACTGCAGGAATATGCCGACCGCATCCCGGTGCTGTACATCACCGGCGGAGGCAGCATGCTCCAAGGGTTCGACAAGTACCTGGAGAGCATTGTTTCCCAGCGCGTTATGTACACCCAACACGACGCTATCCTGACCTCGGACGTCGATGAGCAACTGCTGGAACCGCGCTACACATCGCTCATCGGGGCTCTGCTGTTAGGTGCAGATTTCCGCGACAGCCATCAGGACACTCCCATCAAGACGCCCTCGAAGACAGACCGCATATATAATGTCATCCTGGACATCTTCAGCGACCAAAACTACTGATGTCAGGCGAAAAATGACATTTTCACGGATGATTATTTGGTATCTCCGACTTTTTTTAGTATCTTTGCATTCCGAATCACTCACCACTAACCAACATACCGCATGAACAACGACTATAACAATATGCTGAAGCTACCGATTGAGATACAGGAAGACTCCATCATCAAAGTGATGGGAATCGGCGGCGGCGGCTGCAATGCTGTCAACTACATGTACCGCCAAGGTATAGAGGGCGTCAGCTTCATGGTCTGCAACACCGACCGTCAGGCCCTGTCCAAGTCATCTGTCCCGGCCAAGCTGCAACTGGGTCCCGGACTGGGCGCCGGCGGCGTACCGGAGAAAGCCCAGCAGTATGCGGAGGAGAACCGCGAGAATATCCGCGAGGCGCTCAACGACGGCACCCAGATGCTGTTCATCACAGCCGGCATGGGCGGCGGAACGGGCACGGGGGCGAGTGCGACCGTAGCCGAAGTGGCTCAGGAGATGGGTATCCTCACAGTCGGTATCGTTACCATACCCTTCGGCTTCGAGGGTGAAGTGAAGATTCGCAAAGCCATGACAGGCGTGGCTAAACTGGCAGAACATGTGGATGCCATACTGGTCATCAACAACGAGAAACTGCGTCAGATATACGCGGACCTGAACCTGCTGAACGCTTTTGCGAAAGCCGACGACGTGGTATGCAACGCGGCCAAAGCGATAGCCGAGATAATCACCGTGCCCGGATATATCAATACGGACTTCGCCGATGTCTATAACACGCTCAAGAACGGCAATGTGGCCATCATGAACGTGGGTCGTGCGAGCGGCGAGGAACGTATCACCAACGCCATACGCGATGCGCTGAACTCTCCGCTGGTCAACACGGGAGATGTACGCGGCGCCAAACGGGTACTGCTGCAGCTATACTGCTCGACCGAACACGCCGTCATCATGCAGGAGTTGGAGCAGATACACCGCTTCGTGGAGCAAGTCGGGCCCAACGTGGAGGTGCAGTGGGGCGCCAGCATCGACGAGTCGCTGGGAGAAGATGTGCGCATCACCATCATCGCGACAGGCTATGAGGTGAGCGATATACCCAGCCTGACCGACGTGGTAGGGAAAGCCTCATTAGACGACTCCATACGAGCCTATTACGAGAAGAAGAAGGAGCCGGAGCCCCAGCCCGTCAATGAGGACGAGAAGACGGTCGAGATAGACCTGACCCGCACTCTGGACGGGACGAAGGCCGAGTCCCAACGGGAACGCCCCGCGGAGAACGCCGACGGCGAGATAGTCATCGAGGATGACGAGCCCGCCCAAGAGGAGCCCAAACCGGAAAAACCGCATAAGCCGTGGCTCTTCCGCCGCATCAAGTAACACACAACAAGAAACCAAACACTATACACAATGGAAAAAGATAGGAATCTGATTGATTTGATTGTCGATTGCTGGGAGGGGCTGAAGCGTCTGCTTGGCAAGTTGGGATGCTTATTGGCAAGTATGCTGCGCCTTAGTGCCCGTTGCTGGTGGGTCGTTCTACCGGTGGTTCTCCTCTTCCTCGGAGCCGCCTTCTACTACAGCCGGCCGGCCAACAAGACACATAAAGTGAATGCTATTGTGCGCCTGAACGGCCCCTCGATAGAGATGCTCCGTCAGGTCTATAAGCCGCTGGAGCAGATGCCGGATACCAAGGCCCCGATAGCGACAGAGACCCTGCTGGGACTGGGCGGAGACGTAGCCCGGCGCGTCCACACCTTCAAGACCTTTGAGGTCATCGACTGCCTGAACGACTCGACGGCGGACTATGTGGACTACAAACACAAACGCAAACAGCAAGATACGCTGAACGTGGTCATGCCGGACCGCTTGGCGCTGCAATTCCGCGTGCGTGGTTCTCAGGAGTGCATTCCCGAGGTGGAAGAGCAGTTGCTGCGATACCTGAATGCCGACCCGCAACTGCAACGCGCCTATGACACCTACATGGTGACACTGGATCGCGAAGTGGAGTTCTGCCACACCCAGATAGAGAAACTGGACAGCCTCACGTCTTCGTTCTACTTTCTGAACCAAGACATGGCCGTATCCATAACCCGTTGGAGCACCGGGCTGGTCGTCGGCGACCGCCGTATCCGTCTCTTCCTCGACGACATATACCGTCACATCGCCTACACGCGCTTCATCGACGAGCGTAAAGCGATAGCAACGGCTCCCGTTGTCATAGAGAACCATTTCGTGATGGATGCCAGACCCATCAACGGCAGACTAAAATGTCTGATTATCGGTCTATTGGCCGGATGGATTATCGGCTGTATCCTTGCCGCACTGGTGGACCAGCGTAAAGCTATTTCCGCTTGGCTCCGGCAATAAGGCGCTTAGCGACGAAATAGAGCACTACCGCTCCCACCAATACCAGTATAGCCACGCTCAGTTCGTGGCTATATTTGTTTATCAAATCGGCATTGCCTTGGGCCACCCACCCCAGCAGCGCCAGCACAGTATTCCACAGCAACGCTCCCAATGTCGTATATCCGACGAAAGCGCCGAACGGCATACGGCTCAAGCCGGCGGGGATGCTAATCAACTGCCGCACAGCCGGCACCAGTCGCCCGAAGAAGGTGCTGGCGTTACCGTGGTCGTTGAAGTAATCCTCGGCTTGTTTGAGTTTCTCGCTGCTGAGCAGGCACATATGCCCAAGCCGACTATCCGCGAACTTATAGATAAGCGGACGTCCGAGCCATACAGACAGGCCATAATTGAGCATTGCACCTAACAGCGCGCCCAATGTGCCGGCCAGGATGACCAACAGCACATCAATCCACGCGACCCCGGTAGTCGCGAGTTGACTCCCCTCCAGACAAGCCACATAGGCTGCCGGCGGGACGACAATCTCACTGGGGAACGGGATAAACGATGACTCCACCGCCATCAATGCCACGACAGCGGCATAACTCATGTGCGCGGAGTACCACGCTATAATATCCGAGACGAGTGTCATTATGTTTACGCTTTCTGCAGGAGTTCCTTCACCTTCAGCGAGATAGCCCGTCCTTCTGCCTTACCGGCCAGTTGTTTGGTAGCCACGCCCATCACTTTACCCATATCCTGAGGTCCGGCGGCACCGACCTGTGCAATGATAGCCTCGAGTGCGGCGGTCAGTTCCTCCTCGGACAGCATGGCGGGCAGGTAGCGCTCAATCACGCGGCACTGGGCCAACTCGTCCTCCGCCAGTTCCGGACGGTTCGCCTCGCGGAACATCTGGGCCGACTCCTTGCGCTGCTTCACCATCTTCTGCAGAATCTGCAGAGCACGGTCATCGTGCAGTTCGCCGTCGCCGCCCTTGGCAGTTTTAGCCTCCAGGAACTCTTTCTTTATACCACGCAGCGCATCCAGCGCCACCTTGTCTTTAGCGAGCATTGCTTTCTTGATATCCTCGCTCACTTGCTCAAACAGTGTCATAATCGTTTATAATGGTTTATGCTGCAAAATTACAAATAATTTTGCGTATATGCAAAAAAAACACTAATTTTGCAGCCGATTTCGTGTCAAAACAACAAACCTATGTCAGTTCATATACAAACCACGCGGATGACTACCGCCAAAATACGTCAGATGAAAGCAAGCGGCGAGAAGATTGCGATGCTCACCAGTTATGATTACACCCTCACCTCACTCATAGACGACGCCGTGGACATGATTCTGGTCGGCGACAGCGCCAGCAATGTCGTTTGCGGCAACTCCTACACACTGCCCATCACCGTTGACGAGATGATATTCCTGGCGCGCGGCGTTGTTCGCGGGGCGAAGCATGCGCTGGTCGTGGTGGATATGCCGTTCGGCAGTTACCAGGTCTCCGAAGAAGATGCGGTACGCAATGCCATACGTATCATCAAGGAGTCGGGAGCCGAGGCCGTCAAGATAGAAGGCGGCGAGGAGATACTACCGGCTATCCAGCATATTATTCAGGCCGGTATCCCGGTATGCGGGCACCTCGGACTCACGCCCCAATCGGTCAATCAGTTCGGCGGTTACGGCCTCCGGGCAAAAGAGGAAGCGGAAGCAGAGAAACTGCTGCACGATGCGCAGTTGCTGGACCAGGCCGGATGCTTCTGCATCGTACTGGAGAAGATTCCTGCTGCCTTGGCCGCCCGCGTGGCACAGAGCGTACACTGCCCCGTCATCGGCATCGGTGCGGGAAGCGCGACCGACGGTCAAGTGCTGGTACTGCATGATATGCTCGGCATGAACGAAGGCTTCAAGCCGAAGTTCCTGCGCCATTTTGCCCATCTGGCTCAAGACATTCGCCAGGCAGCCGCAGCCTACAGCCAAGCCGTCAAGGATTCGTCCTTCCCCAATCAGGAAGAGAGTTATTAAGACGGAGAATTATTAGTGACCGAGCCTCCGGCGGATAAGGGATTGCTTACAATAACTCCCTATCTGTCTCAGTTGACGTATGAGACGCAATACGGGACGAGGTGTTGCATACCAACGCCTTATCGCTCGGGATTGTTTGCTCCAATCCACTTTCTTCAACTCCACTGCCGCTACTGTGTGATAGGTTTCCGTAAGCCAATATTCCCGCAATCCACTGACGCGCAGCATATCTAACAAGGTATGCCACTCATCGCGCTGCCCACGGGTCTGCAGTGTCTCTATCTTCTGCTCCACCGGCTCCAACAAAAAGAGCATATGCTGCCCGGGTGCATATAGATTGCGCGTTGCACGCAGAGTGGCCGGCACATCGTTGTTATAATAGACCAGAGGCTTATCAGAAAAGGCGACAGAGTAATGCAATGCCGTCTTAGCCCATAAGAGGAAATCCTCTCCCAACCGCACACCTACAGGGAAGCCCCCCATCTCCATGAAGACATGCGCGGGCATTACCGCAGCAGAGGTGAAGACCACCATTGCCCCGTTTTCGGTATAAGCCTTCGGATAATTGATGTAACCGGTCGGTATGTGTCGTATCGCCACATGCGTTTTGCCCGGTTTATAATAAATATAGTTGGTTGCATATAATCCGGCATCGGGGTAGTCCTCTATCAGTTGCGCCATTGTTGCCAGGAATGCCGGCTCCCACCAATCATCCGCATCCAAGAAAGCGACATACTCTCCACCGGCCTGCTGCACCCCCTTGTCACGTGCAGCAGCGACGCCTGAGTTCGGCTGCGTGATAATCCGGTAAGAAGGTGCGTCCGATGCCGTATGCAAGAACTGCTCCACCAGGGCAGCGCTACCATCCGTCGAGCCATCATCCACCACTATCAGTTCCATATCACGCCAAGTCTGGGCGCACACGGACTCTAACGCCTTCTTCACATAAGGCGCTTTATTATATAAGGGCAGTATGATGCTAAATCTCATGGTTTCAACAGATGTGCCTTCTCCATCTTGAACAAGACACGCTCCAGAAGGTACACTAATCCGTATAGTCTATGCCGGCGCAGACGGTTCATCTGGACCGCATCAAAGGCATGGAGGTCATAATCCCGGAGGATAGCAGGCGGCAGAAGGGACTCCAACACAATTCGACGCTCTTGATTCCGCAAAGACAAATTGGTCTCACTGACGCCATTCGCATCAAAGACCGTCACATCCACATCAACATATACGGGTTTGACATGGCCGAGTCCAATCGCTTGCAAGAACCATTTCCAATCACTCACAATGGACAAAGACTCGTCATAAAGGCCATAAGTACAGAAGAGATCCTGACGTATATAACAGCAGTCGTGGTTCAAAGTCGCGCTATAATACTGCCGCAACGAATACTCAACTTCCCCACTCTTCCCGATGATTTTCCCGGAAGAGAAGTCCTTCTTTATCATATTCCCGTAGAGCAACTCTACGTCTGCGTTCTGATTCAAGTGGTCCAAGGAGGTGAGCATGCGGGCGGTGACGTCGGGGGAGGCAAGGACATCGCCGGAATTGAGGATTTGAATGTAGTCGCCGGTAGATCTGCGGATGCCTTTGTCCCTATCCTCGACGAGTTCAGAGCGATTAAAGGAGTTAACAATGCGTCGGCCTAAAGCAATCTCAATCCCCTTATTCATAGCATTATAGATGCCCGAATCCGGTTCGGAGAGCCAAAGGACATTCTGCAGGTGGAGTTGCCCGTCCAAGAAGCGGCGATAGTAATCCTGAATCAGCGCGAGGGAGTTGTCCGTCGAATTGCCGTCCACTATGATATGCTCGATATCGGGACAGGTCTGCCCCGCCACCGAATCAAGCGTCCGCTGCAATCCTTCGGCATTATTATAGTTGATGGTGATGATAGAGAGCTTCATGCGTAGTGTCGTGCACGTCTCAATAGTTCTCGGCCAGCAGTTGGAAGTAAGCCTGTGCATGGTGGCAAACAGGGCACTCCTCCGGGGCCGCCTTTCCGACGACGATATGCCCGCAGTTGGAGCACTGCCAAATGCAGTCCCCTTCGCGCGAGAAGACCACCTTATCTTCAATGTTTTTCAGCAACTTACGATAGCGTTCCTCATGGTGCTTCTCGATAGCTCCCACCTGCTCGAACTTCTCCGCAATCTCATCAAATCCCTCAGCGCGCGCTTCGGCTGCCATACGGGCATACATATCAGTCCACTCCGCGTTCTCCCCCTGCACCGCAGCCAGAAGGTTCTCCGTGGTCGAACTGATAGAACCGCCATTGAGATATTTGTACCAGAGTTCGGCATGCTCCTTCTCGTTAGCCGCAGTTTCTTCGAAGATTTTGCTAATCTGCACATAGCCGTCCTTCTTGGCCTTAGAGGCGAAGAAGGTGTATTTGTTACGCGCCATGGACTCTCCCGCGAAAGCCTCCAAGAGGTTTTGCTCCGTTTTTGTTCCTTTCAGTTCTTTCATAATTCTTATAATTTAATCCGGTTAAAGTTGTACAAAGGTACAACAAAAATCCTGCATATGCAAATTCCAGCCTTAAAAACCTTGATTTTTTCTCTCCGGCGTCCCATTCCGCTCCGCGAATAACCCAATAATAACCCAATAATCACCCAATAACAACCTACTAATAACCTACTAATAACCTACTATCGCCAGCGAATTCGACCAGGTTAGAGAGAGGATTAGTCGAGACGATGGGCAAAGCGCTGCAGTTTTTGCTCGGATAACCACCTACGAACGAATTCGTTACGGATGCCAAACCGATGCATCGACTGCGCGAGACGGATGAAGGCGGCATAGGTTGCGACCAGATTGAGTTCCAGAGCCCGATAGTCAATGGTCATCCCCTCCCGCAGCACCCCGATGAGCTCGTCCTTATAGTTATCCAGCATGAAATGAGGGAAATCCGTAACCAGGGCACTCAACATACCAGCAAGGGTCTGATACTCGCCGGAGTCCTTCATCATGACGCGTGTGATGATGATGTCCACGCAGGCTCTTTCGCGCTGAGTTATCTGCCCGGCGAGTCCGGCGACCAGGAGGTAGTAGCCGACATTCAGGGTAAAATAGTGCTTCGAATAGAAGAGTTCCTGCAGGGAGGAGGCACCGGTGAGTCCCGTAACGACCGTCCAAAGGAGTCGCTCAAGTTTCTGCCAATCAGGCATATCGCTGTGATGCGCGGTCATGAAACGAATCATCATGACCAGTAGATTGAGGTAGGAATTGAGGAAGAGGTCTTCCTCACGCATCTTCACGGTCCGCATCTTTTCCAGATTGCGCATCATATTGGCCGTGATTTTACGGAGTTCGTCCTGCGTCCAGACGAAAGTATCGGGCAAGTCGTTGATATAGAATGGGGAAGGTTCGGTTCTATGGTCCTCATAGATACCACAGTTGAAGATGTCGGGGAGCTGTAGAATCCGATTCTTGAGGAGGGCAATCTGCTGAGGTGTCCGGGCAAGAGCGGCCAATTGGAACAAGCTGTTTTCATTGTCATTGCAGAAAGCGAGGTCCTCCGTCTCAAGCATTCGGGCAATAGTCCGGCGGTCATCCAGGCTGAGTTTGTCATAGAAAGCGAGTACATAATATATCTCATGATACTGCTTGAGGGAGCCTTTTTCGACGAGTCCGCTTATCGTCTGACGGACCGTTTTATCGGCCACGGATAGGCGGGAGAGGTTCCGGTCGGTGACACACAAGGAAGCGACGATTCCAGGATTATCATCGAAATGCGTCATCAGCATGGTAAACAGCTCATTGACATGCTCTTGCTTTTTCACGCACGCAATAGCAGCTCTGACATTAGGCGTCCAGGACTCCCGCACGAACTCCCCGGGCAGCACCTCCGCGCAATAGACAGGCAGCAGGCAGTCCCGGAAAAGCGGATACCAATCGTCCTCCGGCACTGCGGTATAGAGCTCGGCGGACATGATAAGCAGCCCATTCTCGACGATGGCCGGATGACGCTTCCGGCGGAAGACGAGGAGCATCCGCCTCAGTATCTCGGGCAATCGGGAGTAGAGAACTTCGGAGAAGGCCAAGTCCTGCCCCATTCGGCGCAAGAGGTTGTCGTTCGTCAGGAAAGAGCTGTAGTAGATGAGGGGGTACGGGTAGCGCTCGTATAAGTGGGTAAAGACATCATACCACTCCTCCTCCGGCAAGAGCGAGACATGATAGTAGGAAGGCACGTAGGCATTGTCATACAACAGGCTAACGACACGCATACTGCTCTCGTACAGGCGGTTACCACGCTCCCACGAGAAGGAGTTAGAGACGATGCCATAGGGCATTCGCCGGCGCTTAGTCTGCGGTTCGTTGAGCCGGTGCGCGACGGTCTGCAGTATATCGAGGGTCGATTTCAGCCCCCTCTTGGCATAAGCACGGATGTCATAGCGGTGCGGCCAGTCACGCGATTGGAGATTGCGCATGACGCAGAGATTCATCCGGTCGAGTTCGTCTTGCGTCTTTGCGACCAGGTCGTCCAAAGCAGTCACATTGGCGTCCCTTTGGTTGAACAGGGAGAGGAGCATCCACTTCTTAGGCCTGTCATGCGCGGCCGGTCGCCAGGACTTAAGCAAAGCATACATCCGGTCAAAGTCCAGGGAGAAAGCCGCGGCCATGAGTTGCATAAACGCATGGCTATCATCTTCTTGCGCATCCAACGGAGACATGAAGACGTTTTCCGTCCTGCGCAGTTTTTTCCAGAGGTTATCCCTATGGAGAGGTGCGGAATCGGGAATGACCTGACGATAATATCCGGGCATCTCGCCCTTGTCCCGCACGGCCAAGGCGAAAATATGGCTAATCTCCTTGTTCCAAACCTCTTGCCGGTGTATAATACGGTGTATTATATCCTCCTGCCATGCCACATTAGCCGGAATCTTGGCTGCATCGTAGGCCTTATCTATTTCGGATAGGAGGTCGCTCGGGTTGCGATTTTCCGCGATGGCCTCATCCAGGTTCTTCCACAGGTTCTGGTACTTATCGGCATATTCATCCGTCACGGCCGGGAAGTCGGGATGCGTTATCTCTTTTTGAGCCGAGCGTAGATAGCGGAAGAGGAGCTGCAGCAATTCGGTCGAAGAGAACTTCGCAGAAGAGACAAAAGGCGCCTCGTTGAGCGTCTTTTGCATCTCATGGATGACTGCGTCGTCGGTCAGATTGATGACTCCGACATGATGATTCTTATAGTAGAGACTCGCCGCCTCCGATATGACATTCGCAAAAGGCTGAATCATATAGACTTTCACGTCCGAGTCCTCTTGGGAGCGGAAGGCTTTGCGTTGTTCCTTATCGAGGATATCCTTCATCCACTGGAGCCACATCATGTAGTTAGGGTCAGAGCCAGAGAAGCCGAACAAGCAGAAGCGGCCCTGCAACATCTCGAGGCGCATGAGATAGGAGAAGCCTTGGTGCTTCTGCATATAATTCTCATAGTCCTCTTTCGCGATAATGTATTTCAGGTTCTTGTCTCCATCAAAGACATATTCATCCCCGGCTCGGCGACTGATATCGCCATGCAACTTAACAATAGCCCGTTGCATGGCCAAATCGGACAGCCCGACTTCGTCCGTCACGACCCGAATCGTATCGCCCGAGGGATTGAGCTCTTGAGCTATCTCCAGCAGATTGTCATAATTGGTGGTATATATATGCCGAAAATACCGGCATTGCAACAAGTCCATGTGGGTCTGCAAGCGATTGGTCTTGTAGCGCTTACCATCATAGGTCCATCCGTTACCTTTCCTCTCGGCGGGCTTGATGTGTTGCTCAATATAGGCATCGATGGACTCATGCCCCATACCGTTGCGACGGATGTACTCACTGACGACCTCCAAATTGCCGTACTTGAGCAGGATATCATCGCAAGCCCGCATGGCACATTCGGAAGGGGTCATGCCGGAAGTCTTGGCGCGGGCGGTATGGTAACGCAGCAGGGCCTCGAACTCCTGCTTATAGACATCCTTGACAATGGGCAACAACAGGTCCCGCCACAAAGGGAAAGCGGGTAAAGCATTCCGCGAGAAGCCGGCTCCAACCAGCGCCGAGAGTTTCCTTGATGCATAGTCCGAGCGCAGTTGTTTCAAGAGGGGAACGGAGTCCATAGTTTTTCAGGCGTATAAGATAGTCAAAAAGTTATCGTTCCGACAGTTTTTCCAGAGTGTGGAAAGAAGATTGTGCTATAAGAGGCTATGCTATCGCCTCTCTGAGTTTCTCCTTTAACAGCTGTTTATCATGGAAGAGATTATTTATGATGAACAAAGAAGAAATCATTTTTTCAATATGACTTTAGCATTCATTGCTGAATGAAATAACTGATTGAGATTAGGATCTTCTTTGGCGTTTGCTGTATAGAACAGATGTAGAGTATCATTCTTTACGAAAGCAGTGGGTTTATAGTAATATTGTCTATAACCGCAATAGTTCTCGGTATAATGATTGTTCACCAATGGTGTTCGGTAGGTTTTGAAATGCACCCAATCGTCTGCGACCGACAACATAATATTATCTCCTTTTTCCATAACCGATACCATATATAGCTTACCATCATATTCAAACAAATCAAAATGCCATAAATCATGGTAGAGCGGTTTGGGAAAATAGATAACATATCCTCCCAAACGCACCTGTGCACATCTATCCACCGTATAGCACGACTCGAACGG
>JAFUUE010000037.1 GCA_017483945.1 Paludibacteraceae bacterium
CGCCTATAACTTCTACCGCATGCTCTCCTACGCGCAGCATGTGTGGCTCATCACCGACACCCACACGGACGACCGCCATTCGGGCGAGGCGTCGCGCTACCTGGCCCAACTCCGGCTCCAGTACGGCATCCCCGTCGCCGAAGAGCAGGTACTGCCGCAGGTACGTATCCTGGCGGACACTGAGCGCCCCATCACGGCCGACGAACGCGTACAGGACCGCCTGCGCGAACTGACCGCCCCCGACGGGCAGCACGGGCTGTCACCCTCCGCTATCAACACGTGGATTGACTGCCGTCGGCGCTTCTACTGGCGCTATATAGCCCGCCTCCGGGAGCCGCAGAACGTGGAGGAAGACATCTCCGAGGCCGATTTCGGCACGGCCATGCACGCCGTCATGGAGCACCTCTATGCCCCCTACCAAGGCCGCACCGTCACGGCCGAAGACCTCCCCCTGCTGGAGAAACGGCTGGACGACGAGTGGCCCCTGTGGGAGTTCCTCGACCCCGTGCGCCGCAACCCGCTGGCCGAAGAGGCACTCCGCCACTATATACGCCTGCTGCTCAAGCAGGATGCACAGGACGCCCCCTATGTCTATATCGGCTCCGAGCACGATTGCCGCATGACGGTCACCCTGCCCGACGGGCGCAACATCCTCCTGCGCGGCACTATCGACCGCATCGACCGCCCCGAAGGACAGCCCGCAAGCACCGAGCGACTCATTGACTACAAGTCCGGCAAAGCCGTCACCGACTACCCCGACATCGCCTCGCTGTTCGACGCCGAGGCGCGGAACCGCAACCATTTTGCGCTGCAGACCCTGTGTTACTGCCTGCTGCGCGAGCATGAACTGCGGCAGGCGGGCGACACCGTCCCCCTGCTACGGCCCCACCTCTTCTCGGTACGACGAGACGACGAGACGTCCACACGCGTGCACGCCAAGGGCAAAGACAGTCAGGAATGGCAGGATGTGCGCGAGGAGTTCACCGCGCAACTGGCTCAGACACTGCAGCAGATAGCCGATGCGTCGGACTTCCCGTGCCAGAGCATCGAGCCGCGCCGGTGTGTGTACTGCCCCTTCGCCCAACTCTGCAACAAATAAGAACCCTAACCTGACCCGTACCTGACCCGTACCTGGAGCATGCATCTGCCTGAAAGTCAGGCCGTTGATACGGTCAGCTCTGTTTCAGGTCTGTTCCAGGTCTGTCAGGCGCACTGATAATGTGTCGGTTAGGGGTCAGAAAATCCGCGGTTTCCGCACGCGCTCCACATAGACTACCCAGAGCAGGAACATCAAGCCGTAGAACACGTACTTGAGGATATACGTATGGAGCAGGGTGAACAGTTCGGGATGCGCCTCGATGACCAACACTATCGCGAAGATACGCAGGATGTTGAATAGATAGATGAGCACCCACCCGAGGGGGATAAACCACGCTTTGCTCCGCCATTCTCCGGCGGTGGTCAGCATCAGGCAGAGCCATATAAATGCCTGTTTGACAGGCGTGCAGGCCCATACGATACGTGTGGAATGGCCGTTGGCATAGCGCAGCAGGTTGCCGTCCGCCAGCGAGAGCGTGTCGCGGAACACCGATGTCATCGCATAGACCACGCGGGCGGTATGTTGCGCGATGCGGTCGAACAGGGCCGTGACATCCATTCCCAGCCACAGCACCTCGGTCGCTCCCGCCGTCTCATCACCCGTAATCATCCACTTCCACAGCTGATTAGCCACAAGCAATGTCACCGCAAAGACGATGACATCCCGATACGGCCGCAGTCGCTGCCCTATGTCCCGCAGGCGGCTCATATAGTGGTCTTGGCAAACGGCACCTCGTCGATGGCGCAGAACTCCCCGCGGCGGTATTTCTCCCACGCCGCCTGGGCTATCATCGCCGCGTTATCCGTGGTGAAAGAGAAGGGCGGCACATAGACCGCGGCATGGTACCGGCGCCCGTAGTCGGCGAAGGCCTCGCGCAACGCGCTGTTGGCACTCACGCCGCCCGCCACGGCGACCTCATTGATATTCAGGTCTTTCGCCGCCTTGCGAAGCTTCTTCATCAGCACCTCGATGACCGTCCGCTGCAGCGAGGCACAGAGGTCCTCCCGCAGGTTAGGCACACGCTCGGCCAGTTCGTCCACCGTCTCCACGCCGTGCGCCCGCAACAGGTCGCGCAACGTGTAGAGGAACGAGGTCTTCAGGCCCGAGAACGAGTAGTCATAGCCCGCTATGTTGGGCTTGGCGAACGGGTATTTATCCGCATCGCCCTCCCGCGCCAGCTTGTCTATCCACGGCCCGCCGGGATAGGGCAGGCCCAGCACTTTCGCGCACTTGTCGAACGCCTCGCCCGCCGCATCGTCAATCGTCTGGCCGATAATCTGCATATCCGCCGCCGAGCGCACCAGCACAATCTGGCTGTTTCCGCCCGACACCAGCAGGCACAGGAACGGGTAGGACGGATGCCGCAGCGGCAAGTCCGCGCGAGTGAGTCCGCGAATCATACCCGCCTCCACCATCGAGGGCGCCGGCTCCACGAAATGGGCCATGATATGCCCCTGCAGGTGGTTCACGTCGATGAGCGGGATACCCAGCGACAGCGCCAGTCCCTTGGCGAAGGACGTGCCGACCAGCAGCGAGCCCAACAGCCCGGGGCCGCGGGTGAACGCCACGGCACTCAACTGCTCCTTGCGCACGCCCGCACGACTGAGCGCCGTATCCACCACGGGCACGATGTTCTGCTGATGCGCACGACTCGCCAGTTCCGGCACCACGCCGCCGAACTCCTCATGCACCTTCTGCGAGGCCGTCACCTGACTGAGCAACAGACCGTCACGCAGCACCGCCGCAGACGTGTCGTCGCAACTCGACTCGATAGCCAATATGATAGTAGCCTGTTCCATAAAAACGACTTATTCCATTCAGGCCGCAAAGGTAGTGATTTTTGACGAGATATGCAAATTTATCCCGATGATTCTTGCATATGTCCGTTTTTTTTTGTACCTTTGCAGCCCGCAATAAATAACCGCATGATAGGAATATTCAATGATAATTTCCCGCCGATTCTCGACGGTGTAGCACTGACGGCACAGAACTATGCTTACTGGCTGCATGAGAAGGGGCACGACGTGACGGTCATCACCCCCTTTGCGCCCGGTGCACGCGAGGTGATTCACAACGCGCCCTACCCCATCCATCGCTATGTCTCGGTGCCCATTCCTTTCCGCCACCCCTACCGCTACGGGCTGCCGTACGCCGACGCCGCGTTCTGGCGCAACTGGCGCAAGATGCGCTTCGAGCTGGTGCACGCCCACTGCCCCTTCACGTCGGGCAATCTGGCCTATCGCGCCGCCCGGAAGCAAGACATACCCATCGTGGCCACCTTCCACAGCAAGTACCGCCAGGACTTTGAGCACAACGTGCCCAACAAGAAGGTCGTGGACTGGATGGTGCGGCAGGTCGTGCGGTTCTTCGAGAAAGCCGACGAGGTGTGGATACCGCAGGCGGCTGTCGAACCCACGCTACGCGAGTACGGCTACAAGGGGCATGTGGAGGTTGTCGAGAACGGCAACGATTTCTCCACGCCTGCCCCCCTCATCGCCCCCATGCGCGAGGAGATGCGCGCCGAGCTGGGCATACTGCCCGACGAGACGATGCTGCTCTTTGTCGGGCAGCATATATGGGAGAAGAACATCCGCTTCATCCTGGAGTCGCTGGCACTCATCAAGGACAAGCCCTACCAACTGTTCATGGTCGGCACCGGGTACGCCGTGCGCGACATCAAGCACCTGGTCAAGGAGTTGGGGCTCTCCCATAAGGTGACCCTGCTGGGCAACATACAGGACCGCGAGCGCCTCAAGAAGATAGACGCCGCCGCCGACCTGTTCCTCTTCCCCTCACTCTACGACAACGCGCCGCTGGTGGTGCGCGAGGCGGCCGCCATGCACACGCCCGCTCTGCTGCTGCAGGAGAGCACCGCCGCGGAAGTGATAGAGTCGGACGTGAACGGCTTCCTCACACCCAACGACCGCCGGCTGTATGCCGACCGTATCACATGGCTCATCGAGCACCCTGACATACTCCACCAAGTGGGGGACAAGGCCTCCACAACCATCGCACGCTCGTGGGAGAACGTCATCGAAGAGGTCATCCTGCGGTATCGGGACATACAGGAATCCTATAAGTTAAAGAAAAGCCGATAACGAATGGCGAAATCATACAGGTATATAGTTTGTTTAGTGCTGTGCCTCCTGGGGGGCACGGCTTTGTATGCGCAGACGAGCGCCTCCGGCGTGGTCGTCGATGCCGACACGGGAGAGCGGCTGCCCTTCGTGCAGATATACTTCATCAAGCCGGCCAGCGAGGGCTCGCTGGCCTCCCAATACGGCACGACCTCCGATGTGGACGGCAACTTCACCATCAGTAACCCCAAGGGCTACACCACCATCAACTTCCAGATGATGGGCTACAAGACGGAGATGTACACCCTCAAAAGCGGGCAGGTACGCAAGAACCTCAAGATAAAGATGAAGCCCGACGTGTATGGTCTGCAGGACATCGTCGTCACGCCCAAGCACCGCAAGCAGGAGTACCGCCGCAAGGGCAACCCGGCGGTAGAGCTCATCCGCAACGTCATCGCCCGCAAGGACTCGTTCACCGTCAAGACCCAAGACCAATACGTGGCGGACACCTACACCCGCATGGCCTTTGCGCTCGACAATTTCCAACCCGACTTCAACAAGGGCTTCTGGCACAGCTGCGACTTCATTCAGAAATATATCGACACCACCGGCGTCAATCCGGCCATCACCCTCTCCATCCGCGAGAACATCGCCAAGGAGTACTACCAGCGCCGGCCGCACCGCGAGAAGCGCATCATCCAGCGCAAGCGCCATTTCGGGCTGGAGAGCCTGCTCAGCACCGAGTCGCTGGAGACCAACTTGAAGGCCATCTTCAAGGAGATTGACATCAACGACAACGACATGGACCTGCTGTTCAACCGTTTTGTCTCGCCGCTCAACTCGACCCTGGCCGTCGCCTACTACCAGTACTACATCATGGACACCCTCATGGTGGAGGGCGAGCAGTGCATCGACCTGGCCTTCGTGCCCGTCAACAGCGAGAGTTTCTCCTTCACCGGACACCTCTATATCGTCAATGACTCGACGTACAAACTCAAGAAATACGCCATCAATATCCCGCCGCATATCAACCTCAACTTCGTGAGCGACTTCTCTGTGGAGCACACCTATATGCGTACCCCCGAGGGCCTGTGGGCACCCGAGCGGACGACCACGTTCGCCAAGTTCTACATCGCCAACCGCAAGAAGACCCTCCAGGCGCGCTCCACCAAGCTCTATACCGGCTTTGATTTTCAGGAGAACTACGACCGCAAAGTCTTCTCCAGCATGATGCCGGCCGACATCATGGGGCATACCTACGACACCCTCTCCGTCCGGGAAGACCTGGCCCAGTGGGACACCCTGCGCCCCGAGCCGCTCAGTTTCTACGAGGCCTCCGTCATGGACCTGCTCGATGAGTTCAAACGCACGCCGCGCTTCAACACCCTGCTCATGACGGTGGACGCCATGACGACCGAGTATGTCGCCACCGTCCCCTCCAGCCGCTGGGGCGAGAGCAAGTGGGACTTCGGACCTATCTATAACACGGTCAGTTGGAACCCGCTGGAGGGCGTGCGCCTGCGCGTCGGGGGGACCACCACGGCCAATGTCCACCGCAACCTCTTCTTCTCCACCTATGCCGCCTTCGGCATCGGGGACCTGCGGCCCAAAGGCAACGTGACACTGCTCTACTCGTTCAACAAGAAGAAATACCACCAGTTCGAGCCCCTGCGCCATTACCTCTCCCTCTCGGCCCAGTACGACGTGGAGGAGCCCGGCATCATGACCGGCATCGTGGACCGCGATAACATCCTCATGTCTATCCACACCTCCACCCCCGTGCTCAAGAACTACCAATACGTGCTCCGCGCACGTGCCTATTACATGAAGGAGTGGCCTAACAAGCTCACACTCAAGGCCAGCTTCGACTACGAGAACAACGAGGCCGCGGGAGCCATGACCTACGACCGCATCATCGGCTACGGCTACAACAACATCGCCCTGACCCGGCGTATCAATGCCTACAACTGCTACGAGGCAGGCGTCGAGTTGCGCTACTCGCCCGGCTCGGACTTCCCCATCAACCGCATGGGCGTCGAGACGCCCTTCACCCTGGAGCAGGACGCACCCGTCATCAGCATCAGCCATAAGATAGGCTACCTGGACGACCGTGCCACAGGCGGAGCCGGCTATTTCTACAACCGTACCGAACTGACCGCGGAGAAGCGCTTCTGGTTCTCCTCCTTCGGCCACCTCGACGCACGTATCCAGACCGGCATGGTGTGGAACAAGGTGCCGTTCACCAAACTATACATGCCCACCACCACCGCACCCTCCATCTTCCTCGGCAAGAACTGCTTCAACCTCATGCAGCCGATGGAGTTCATGATGGACGAGTACGTGGCGCTCTACATGACCTATTACTTCAAAGGCTGGATACTCAACCGCATCCCCGGCATCAACCGCCTCAAGCTGCGCGGCGTGGTCTCCTTCTCCGGCATCTACGGAGGACTCACCGCCAAGAACAACCCCTACCTGGCTGATAACGAGGGGCTCTACCGTTTCCCCGACTCCTCCGTCTATGGCCCTGACGGCGAGTACCAGAGCGGCTACACCAGCTCACCTATCGGCAAGATGCCCTACATGGAGATAACGGCCGGACTGGAGAATATCCTCAAGTTCGTCCGCATCGACTATGTGCGCCGACTCACCTATAACGACTACCTGCTGCCCGACGGCGTCCACCGCCGCAAGATGGGCGCGTGGGGACGCAACGGCGTCAAGATAACCGTCCGTTTTGCACTCTAATACACCTACTTATGAAAACACGTCTATGCTTATTCCTCCTGCTGATGGCGTTCGTGCCGCTCGGCGCGCAGACCCCGGCCGCCAACGACAACCGCACGCGCATGCAGCAGATACAACAGCAGAGCCGCGAGCAGTTCGAGCGAGCCAAACAGCAAATCCGCGAGTGGGACACCGAGCAGCGACTCGACAGCATCGACCAGGAGCGACTGCCCAAAATCGTCTCCGGCGGCTTGTTGCTCAACGCCAACATATCCAACTTCATCATCGCCAACCGCACACAGACATGGTCCTCCTACATGCACATCGGCGCAGACCTGGGCGGGTTCATCGACTTCCGCGTCACCAAGCACTTCGCCATCCAGGGACGGCTCCTGTTCACGGCCGAGAGCAACCGCTTCGAGGCTGACAAGCAGGACAAGCACCTCTGGTCCTTCGGCATGGACATCCCCGTCTTCTTCATGGGACGGTTCGGCAACATGGACAAGGGCTACCTGCAGTTCGGCGCAGGGCCCTTCACCCACTTCACCTTCGCCTCCAACGTCAATGTCTATACCAACAACGAGGCCGCCCAAGCCTCGCCCGCACGGCTGCCCCAGGAGGAGGCCAAGCCCGACTACTCCAGCCTGTACGCCCTCCACGACAACCACTCAGGAATCGCCGTCACCATCGGCTATGAGTTCCCTATCGGCATACAAATCAACGCCAACTACCAGGTCAGCCTGTCCGACATCCTGACCTTCTATCACCAGAACAAAGGCTCCGACATCGCCAACGCCGCCATCTACCCCCAGCGTGTATCGCTCGGCATAGGCTACCGTTGGAAGTAACCAACAGACGACAACACTATGATTAAACTGCTCTTTATCGCGCTCTTCCAGGCGGCTATGCTCGCCGGAGGCCAGGTACTGCTCAAACTCGGCATGCAGCGCATCGAAGCGTTCACCTGGACATGGCCCTGTATCCTGCACGACGTGCTGCTCAACGGATGGCTGCTCATCGGCGCCGTCCTGCTGATTGCCGCCAACCTGTTCTGGCTGTGGATGCTCAACAAGTACCCCTTCTCCATCATCTACCCCCTCACCAGCACCGGCTTCGTGTTCGGCATGCTGGCTGGCATGCTCATCTTCCACGAGCCCGTCAACTGGCTCCAGTGGGCCGGAGTCGTGCTCATCATGGGCGGATGTTACTGTATAGCAAGATAATAAACACCATCAGATATGAAAACAGAAGACCTCAATCGCCTCATCGCACTCTGGTTCGAAGAGGACATCCGCGACGGCGACCACACCTCGCTCAGTTGCATCCCCCCCACCCAAATGGGCTGCCAGCAGCTCATCCTCAAAGACGACGGCATCATCGCCGGCATCGAAGTGGCCAAGGCTATCGTCGCCTACTTCGACCCCGACTGCCGCTTCGAGCAACTGCTCCACGACGGTGACCGGGTTCACAAGGGGGACATCGCCTTCCGCGTATATGGCAAAGAGCTGAGCCTCTTGCAGATAGAGCGCACCATGCTCAACATCATGCAACGCATGTCCGGCATCGCCACCACCACCGACCGCTACCAGTCGCTCATCGCCGACACCTCTTGCCACGTGCTCGACACACGCAAGACCACACCCGGACTGCGCTACCTTGAGAAAGAGGCCGTGCTCATCGGCGGAGGCATGAACCACCGCATCGGACTCTTCGACATGATTCTGCTCAAGGACAACCACGTGGACTTCGCCGGAGGCATCACCGCTGCGCTCACACGCGCCCGCGACTACTGCACCGCCAAGGGCAAAGACCTGCGCATCGAGATAGAGACACGCAACGAGGAAGAGATACGCGAGGCACTCGCCACACGCATACCGGACCGCATCATGCTCGATAACTTCACACCCGAGCGCACCCGCGCCGCCGTCCGGCTCATACGCGACTGGGAACGCGACAACGACAAGCATATCGAGATAGAGTCCAGCGGCGGTATCACCATCGACACCCTGCGCGACTATGCCCTCTGCGGCGTGGACTTCATCTCCGTCGGCGCGCTGACCCACTCCGTCAAGAGCCTCGACATGTCGTTCAAAGCTGTCAAGTAAACACCTGTCTAACCCGCTCATAACCAGACCCCGTAACGAACCTGGAACGAACCTGGAACGAAGCTGACGCAGGAACTCCCTGTAAATGACCCCGTCAGGTAACGGTCAGGTAACGGTCAGGTAACGATACCACATGTCGAATCATCGCACCCGCATAATGCCCCCTCTGCGCAGCATGCTCCTGCTGCTCGCGCTGTGCATGGCCGCCCTCGGTCAGGCAAGGCAGTTACGCATCTACGGCTACGTCACCGACTCGGACAACCGCGGCATCGAACTGGCCAATGTCTATGTGCAGTCCTCCGCGGACGACCCCGCCGCCATCAACGGCACCACCACCAACCGCAACGGATACTACGAGTTACTCCTACCGCAGACGGACACCGTGCCGCTGGTCTTCTCGATGATAGGCTATACCACTGTCGTGCAACGCCTTATCATGCCGCAGGAGGTCACTAACATCAATGTCCAGCTGCTCACCGACGAGCAGTGGCTCGGCGAGGTGGAGGTGCGCGGCATCCGCCGACAGGAAGGCACGATGGACCGCATCGACGCCGCCACCACACGCGTCATGCCCGATGCCACCGGAGGCTCCATCGAGAGCCTGCTCATCACCTTCGCCGGCGTCAACCAGAACAACGAACTCAGCAGCCAGTACAACGTGCGCGGAGGCTCGTTTGACGAGAACGAGGTCTATGTCAACGGCATAGAGGTCCACCGCCCGCTGCTCATCCGCAGCGGCCAGCAGGAGGGACTGAGCTTCGTCAACCCCCTCATGGTGGACAACGTCGAGTTCTCCGCCGGCGGCTTCGACGCCTGCTACGGCGACAAGATGGCCTCCGTGCTCGACATCACATACAAGCGCCCTACCCGCTTTGAGGCCAGCCTCAACGCCAGCCTGCTCGGCGCCGGTGCCTATGTCGGACACGGCGACAGCACCTTCAGCCAGATGCACGGAATACGCTACAAGACAAGTGCTTACATGCTCGGAAGCCTCGCCACGTCCGGCAACTACCAGCCTAACTACGTAGACTACCAGACCTTCCTCACATGGCGCCTCACGCCCCGCTGGCACATGTCCTTCCTCGGCAACGTCAGTCAGAACGACTACCGCTTCATACCCGACTCGCTCAGCGAGAGCTTCGGCGGGCAGAACGCCAAGCAACTGTCCATCTGGTACGAGGGACAGGAGAAGGACCGCTTCACCACCGCCTTCGGCGCCCTCTCGGCACAAGGCGCCGTCTCGCGCGAGGTCAGCCTCGGATTCGACCTGAGCGGCTTCTATACCAACGAGCGCGAGACCTACGACATCACCGGCGAATATGTGCTCAGCGACAAGCCCGCCGACGGCAGCAACCCCACCGTCTCCCTCTCCGGCGAGACTATCGGCGGCAACGAGCAGAGCGAGATACAAGCCCTCGGCACCGGCGTCTATCACCAGCACGCACGTAACCTGCTGCAGGCCGGCGTCATCACCCTCGCCCACCACGGCGACTGGACACGCGGACATAACAGCCTGCGATGGGGCGTAAGCGCCCGGGCCGAACTCATCAGCGACCATATCAGCGAGTGGGAATGGCGCGACTCCGCCGGATACAGCCTGCCGCACGGCAGCGAACGACCCGAACTCTACTACTCCATGCGCGGCGACACCGCCATGCACAGCGCACGCGTCCAGGCATACGTGCAGAACACCCACCGCTGGACCACCGACCGGGGACAGCTCATCCTCACCGTCGGCGGACGACTCAACTGGTGGTCCTACACCAACGAGGTGCTCCCCAGCCCGCGCGCCAGCCTCACCTATAACCCCGGATGGAAGCGCGATGTCTCCTTCCGACTCGCTACAGGCCTCTACTACCAGGCCCCCTTCTACAAAGAGCTGCGCGACACACTCACCGACGACCTCGGCGTGACACGCATCCGACTCAACGACAACCTGCGCGCACAACGCTCCGTACACGTGGTCCTCGGAGGCGACTACTACTTCCGCGCCTGGGGACGCCCCTTCAAGTTGACCGCCGAGGCCTACTACAAATACATCGACCGCATGGTGAGCTATACGGTTGATAACGTGCGCGTCCGCTATTCCGGCAGGAACGACTCCGAGGGACATGCCAGCGGACTCGACCTCAAGCTCTACGGCGAACTGGTTCCGGGGGCGGACAGCTGGATTAACTTCTCCGTCATGAGCGCCAAACAACACCTGCTCGGCTCCGACACATGGGTCTCCAGCCCGCAGGAGCAACGCTACTCCTTCTCCATGCTCTTCCAAGACTACCTGCCCCAACTGCCCCAACTCAAGTTCCACCTCAAGATGCAGTTCGCCGACGGACAGCCCTTCTTCTACCCGCGCCAAAAGGAACTTACGGGACGTATGCCCATGTACAAACGTATCGACCTCGGAGCCACCTATGTCTTCAACGCACGGACGGCCAAGTTCATGCGCAGCCCCGCCGCCAAGCATATCAAACAATGGGCCGTGCAGTTCGAGGTCTTCAACCTCGTGGACTGGAAGAACGTCAACTCCTACTTCTGGGTCAGCGACGCTTACGGCAACCAGTGGGGCAGCCCTAACTACCTGACAGGCAGACGATATAACCTAAAGATAACCATTGACCTCAAGTAATCATGAATGCCAAAGAGACACCGATGATGGAGCAGTTCCGCAAAATCAAAGAGCAGTACCCCGACGCCATGCTCCTCTTCCGCTGTGGTGACTTCTACGAGACCTATTGCGAAGATGCCGTACGAGCGGCTAAAGTGCTGGGAATCACGCTGACCAAACGCAACAACGGAGGCACCACCTCCACCGAAATGGCCGGATTCCCCTTCCACGCACTCGACACCTACCTGCCCAAACTCGTCAGGGCAGGCATGCGCGTAGCCATATGCGACCAACTCGAGGACCCCAAACTGACCAAGAAACTGGTCAAACGCGGCGTGACCGAACTCGTCACACCCGGCGTCAGCTACTCCGACACCACCCTCACCCAGAAGGAGAACAACTTCGTCGCCTGCCTCTTCACCGACGCCAAGAGCCGCTCAGCCCGCATCGGACTGTCCCTGCTCGACATATCTACCGGCGAGTTCCTCGTGGCCGAAGGGAGCGACGCCTACGTGGACAAACTGCTCATCAACTTCGCCCCCAAGGAGGTCCTCTTCCTGCGTGGCCAGCGACCCTGGTTCGAGCAACACTTCAGCGGCCGGTGGTTCACCTTCGAACTGGAGGACTGGATGCTCACAGGACAGGCCGCCAACGACCGGCTCACACGCCAGTTCGGCACCACTAACCTCAAGGGCTTCGGCGTGGACCGACTGCCTCTGGCCGTCATCGCCGCTGGAGGCATCCTCCATTACCTCGACGCCACGCAGCACCTCCTCACCGGACACATACAGCACCTGAGCCGTATCGAGGAGGACCGATATGTCTGGCTCGACCGCTTCACCGTGCGCAACCTCGAACTGCTCGGCGGACAACGCGAGGACAGCCGCACACTCTACGACATCCTCGACCGGACATCCTCACCCATGGGCGCACGAATGCTCCACCGATGGATTGCCCTGCCCCTCAAGAGCACCAACGCCATACGCAACCGCCAGTCGGTCGTCAACTGGCTCTTCCGCCACCCCGACCAACGCGATACCCTCCGCGACGCACTCGCCCGCGTACAGGATATGGAACGCATTGTCAGCAAGATTGCCACAGGACGCATCAGCCCGCGCGAGATGGTCCAACTGGCCGTCGCGCTCCAACAGGTCCAAACCGTCCGCACCATGTGCGAGGCCGCAGATGACAACGACTACATGATGCAGATGGCGCAGGAACTCAACCCCTGCGAGACCGAACGAGAACGCATCAGCCGCACCATCACACCCAACCCGCCCGCCGCACAAGGACGACCCGGCATCATCGCCAACGGTATCGACACCGAACTTGACGAACTGCGAGACATACAGTCCGGCGGCAAACAGTACCTCTTCGCCCTGCAACAACGCGAAGCCGAAGCCACCGGCATACAGAGCCTCAAAATCGGATTCAACAACGTCTTCGGCTACTACCTCGAGGTGCGCAACACCTACCGCGACCAGGTTCCCGAGACATGGATACGCAAGCAGACACTCGTCAACGCCGAACGATATATCACACAGGAACTCAAGGAGTACGAGGACAAGATTCTCACCGCCGAGGAGAAGATACAGGTCATCGAGAACCGCCTATACGCCGAACTCATGCTCGCCCTACAAGACCTGGTGCCCGCCATGCAACGCGACGCCACCGTCCTCGCACAACTCGACTGCCTGCTCAGCTTCGCCCTCGTCGCCGCCGACAACCGCTACGTCTGCCCCGAGG
The DNA here is from genome assembly GCA_017483945.1 of Paludibacteraceae bacterium. Taxonomy (GTDB): domain Bacteria; phylum Bacteroidota; class Bacteroidia; order Bacteroidales; family Paludibacteraceae; genus Colicola. Next base: position 13,360 of record JAFUUE010000037.1, read on the forward strand.
TCAACGACTCGCTCATCATCGACATCCGTCAGGGACGGCACCCCGTCATCGAGCAGCAACTGCCTCGCGACGAGAAATATGTCCCCAACGACATCCTGCTCGACAACAACAGCCAGCAGATTATCATCATCACCGGACCCAACATGGCCGGTAAATCCGCACTGCTCCGCCAGACGGCGCTCATCGTCCTCATGGCCCAAATAGGCTCCTTCGTCCCCGCGGAAAGCGCCTCCATCGGCGTCGTGGACAAGATATTCACACGAGTCGGAGCCAGCGACAACATCTCCATGGGAGAGTCCACATTCATGGTCGAGATGAACGAGGCCGCCAGCATCCTCAATAACCTCAGCGAACGCTCGCTCGTCCTCTTCGACGAACTCGGACGAGGCACCAGCACATACGACGGCATCTCCATCGCCTGGGCCATCGTCGAGTATATACACGAGAACCGGGGACACGCCAAGACCCTCTTCGCCACCCACTACCACGAACTGAATGAGATGGAGGGCGCCTTCAAGCGCATCCGCAACTATAACGTCTCCGTGCGAGAGGTTAAAGGCAAAGTGCTCTTCCTGCGCAAGCTCGTCAGAGGCGGCTCCGAGCATAGCTTCGGTATCCACGTCGCACGACTCGCAGGCATGCCCGCCAGCATCGTCAAACGTGCCGAGCAGGTCCTCGCCGAACTCGAGAAGCAGAACGCCGACACCTCCGCCGCAGCCTCGGGACGACTCAAACAGAGCGCCGCACACCACGACGGGCTCCAACTCAGCTTCTTCCAACTCGACGACCCCGTCCTCGAGCAGGTACGCGACGAGGTCAAGCAACTCGACCTCAACAACATCACACCCCTCGAGGCACTCAACCGCCTCAGCGAGATACAGCGCCTCGTCCTCGGCCGCTAACTATTCGCCGAAAGCCGAAAGTCGAAATTCAAAAGCAAGATTAGCACCACTCAGTGCCACCCGAGACGCATCTTAGAGGACACGACTGCCACCTGGGACGCGGGCGGCTCGCCCGCGATTTTCTCGTCTCGGTCACAGACCGCGCTTTTTCCGTGTCTTCCCGTTTTTTTCGGAGGGAGGGCAAGGCGCAAAACAAAAAGAGTTTCCGATGTAAAAACGGCACCACCTATCCCTCCCGGTCACAGACCGCGCCCCAAAAGCAAAGTGTAAGCAAAAGTCCCCTTTTGCTTACACTTTGCTTCCCGTATCGGAACGCTATTATTCCCGTACCAAGTCCGTACCGTTACCGACGGTAGACCGTACCATTACCGTTGTGTCATTATGTCACCTTTCTGCCTATTCTGCTTACATTCTGTCACACGCTTGCTCACCGCGAGTGCTCTATCACCTGCACCGCCGGCGCATCCAACCGCAGCGGCAACCATTCGTTCAGCCGCTTGCGGTCCGCCTCATGAAGCGGATACTTCGGACTCGTCTGCAGCAGCACGACAAACGTGTTATCCGTCGTCTGCGCAATAGTGACAGCCTGTATGCCTGCATACTGGCTCATGATTTCCTTCTCCACCTGCATCGTCAGTTCCTGCTGCATCGTCACCCCGTTACGCAGCGCATCCACGCACTGCTGCAGGCTGTCCGCCCGCTCACGCAGCACGATAATCAGGCTGTCGCGGTTGGCCAACTGGTCCTCACGGGCACGCAATATATCCTTCACCAACTGCTGCTCGCTCAGCGGAGAATAGGCCACCGTCGTCGCTTCCTGACGGCAGATGACCTGCGTCCGAAGCAGACCATAACGCTCGGCGGCCGTGTACAACTGCGCAGAGTCCTGACCGCTCAGCGGCTCACCGGCGATGAACAGCTCCACCGTCCGCGGACTGCTCTCCGTATGAACCGTGTAATCAATGATATAGCTGCGTCCTAACGTCTTGTTCTCACGCACGAAAGCAGACACATTACGCGAAAAATTATTGTCCACCACCACGGTATAAGCCGATATCACGCTCGGCACCAGCACGATAGTCATCAGTACGCCTATCATGACCGTACGCTTGCGCTGCTCTTGGGGGTCGCCCTCGCGAATGACAGGATAGCCCAGGTACTTCGTGCCCAGGAAAGCCGCCAGTGCGATAAAGACGCTGTTGATAAAGAACAGGTACAAGGCCCCCAGCGCGAACGTGTGCTGCCATGTCGCGATACCATAACCCACCGTGCACAACGGAGGCATCAGCGCCGTAGCTATCGCCACACCCGACATCACGGTCCCTTTCTCCTTACGCGATATCTCCAGTATGCCGGCAAAGCCGCCGAACAGCGCTATCAGCACATCGTATATAGTCGGATTGGTACGCGCTAACAGCTCGGTCGGATGCTCCATGTCCAGCGGCGAAAGCAGAAAATAGAGTGTCGATGCCAATATACTGATACCCACCATGATACCGAGGTTCTTCAGCGCAGACCGTATCAGGCTCGTATCGTTAGTACCCAGACCCAAACCAAAGCCGATAATCGGACTCATCAGCGGCGATATCAGCATCGCGCCGATGATGACCGGTATCGAATTGACGTTCAGTCCGACCGACGCGATAACTATCGCGCAGAACAAGATTATCACATTCGGCCCGCGGAATGCCACGTTGTTACGGATACTCTCCGACGCGGCTGCCACGTCGATATGCGCGGATATATTAACCAACCCGCGCATATACTCCCATGCCCTGCGCAAAAGCGCCTTAACTGACGGACTCATCTGCTCTACAATGTCTTAGCCACCTCTATCTCCTCGAAGGTCTCCAGTATATCGTGCTCAATCAGGTCGTTGTAGGACCGGATACTCAGACCGCACTCCTGGTTGACACCCATCTCCTTGACATCGTCCTTGCCGTGCTTGAGCGAAGCCAAATCGCCGGTGAAGATAACGATACCGTCGCGGATGACGCGCACCTTGTTGCCGCGTTTGACCTTGCCCTCGCGCACTACGCAACCTGCGATAGTGCCGACTTTGCTGATATGGAACGTCTGCAGCACCTCCAGCGTGGCGGTCACCTCCTCCTTGATATCCGGCGAGAGCATGCCCTCCATAGCGGACTTGACCTCTTCGATAGCGTCGTAGATGATGCTATAGACGCGGATATCGACCTCCTCACTCTCAGCCATCTTGCGTGCCGTACCGGTCGGACGGACGTTGAAGCCCACGATGATAGCGTCGGATGCCGCTGCCAACAGCACATCCGAGTCGGAGATAGCACCCACCGCCTTGTAGATAACATTGACCTGGATGTTCTCGGTGGACAGTTTGATGAGCGAGTCGGACAGGGCCTCCACAGAGCCGTCCACGTCGGCCTTGACGATGATATTCAGTTCCTTGAAGTCACCGATAGCCAGACGACGGCCTATCTCCTCCAGTCCGACATGCTTCTTGGTGCGGATAGACTGCTCACGTTGCAGTTGCTCGCGACGGTTGGCTATCTCGCGTGCCTCCTGCTCGGTGGACATGACGTTGAAGTCGTCACCGGCCTGCGGAGCACCGTTCAGACCCAGTATCACAGCCGGTTCACCCGGACGGGCCTGCTCAATGCGCTGGCCGCGCTCGTTGAACATCGCCTTGATACGGCCATGCGAGGTGCCCGCCAGCACGATATCGCCCATACGGAGCGTTCCGTCCGACACCAGCACGGTGGACACATAGCCGCGTCCCTTGTCGAGCGACGACTCGATGATAGAGCCCTTGGCGCGACGCTTCGGGTTCGCCTTCAGGTCCAGCAGCTCCGCCTCCAGCAGCACCTTCTCCAGCAGTTCATACACGCCCGTACCTTTCTTGGCAGAGATGTCCTGACTCTGGTACTTGCCGCCCCACTCCTCTACGAGCAGGTTCATGTTGGCGAGTTCTTCTTTTATCTTGTCGGGGTTGGCACCCGGCTTGTCGCACTTGTTGATAGCGAATATCATCGGTACGCCTGCGGCCTGCGCGTGCGAGATAGCCTCGCGTGTCTGAGGCATCACACCGTCATCCGCAGCCACGATGATAATAGCTATATCCGTCACTTTCGCACCACGGGCACGCATGGCCGTGAAGGCTTCGTGACCCGGCGTGTCGAGGAAAGTGATGTTCTGCCCGTTCTTGAGCTTCACGTTGTACGCACCGATGTGCTGGGTGATACCACCCGCCTCACCGGCGATGACGTTCGTGTTGCGGATATGGTCGAGCAGCGAGGTCTTACCGTGGTCCACGTGTCCCATGACGGTCACGATAGGCGCACGGGGCTCCATGTCCTCTTCGGAGTATTCCTCCGCATCGGCGGCTATCTCCTCGACCACCTTGGCACTGACATATTCGGTGGTGAAACCGAACTCCTCAGCCACGATGTTGATGGTCTCGGCGTCCAGACGCTGGTTGATGCTCACCATCATACCGAGCGACATGCACGTACCGATAATCTTCGTAACCGGCACATTCATCATGTTGGCCAGATCGTTCGCCGTCACGAACTCGGTCAGTTTGAGTACGGTTGACTGCTCCTGCTCATGCTGACGCTCCTGCGCCATCTTCTCGCGTTCCTGCTCACGGCGTTCGCGCTTGTGCTTGGAGGTCTGTGTCTTGCCTTTCTGGCCTTGCAGACGGGCGATGGTCTCCTTTATCTGACGCTGTACTTCCTCGTCATCGACCTCTACTTTGACGCCCTTCTTCTTGCTGTTGTTCTTGCCTTTCTGGTTACGCGCATCGTTGATGTCCACCTTGTTTTGTTTGATGCGCTCGCGTTTCCGCTTTTCTCCCTCGGAGGCGGCTTCCGTGTTAGCGGCATTCTTCTGGCCGTTAGCTTTCCGCTGTTCGCGTTCTTTCTTCTTCTCCTCCTTGGTCTTCTGACGCGGATGGGTTGCCTGATTGATGCTGTCCAGGTCTATCTTGCCGCTGACCTTCGGCGCATTGGTCAATTCGGGCTTCCCGAGCGTGAATATCTCGGGCTTGGCAGCCGCTTTGGCCTGCTCGGCACGCTCCGCCTCCTCCTGCTCTTTGGCAGCCTTGGCGGCCGCTTTCGCCTGCTCTTCGGCTATGCGCCGCGCCTGTTCGACGGCGGCACGTGCCTCGGCCTCTTTGCGAGCAGCCTCCTCCAACTCACGGCGGGCAGCCTCCTCACGCGCTTTGCGTTCCGCCTCTGCACGACGGGCGGCCTCCTCCTGGGCCTTGCGTATCTGCTCTTCAGCCTCACGTGCCTCGCGCAGTTTGCGCTCCGCCTCCAACTCGATATGCCCCACCACTTTGGGTTGCGGCACCTCGGTCGGGATATGATGCGGCTTGTCCGCCTCAACGGTCAGGGTCTGCTTGATTTCACGCTCCTGACGCTCCTGTGCCTGACGATCCGCTTCGAGTTTAAGGGCCATGTCCTTGTTAAATTCCTTGGCGAGCATCAGGTAGAGGTCGTCATCGATTCGCGTGTTCGGATCGGTGGCTATCTCCTTACCCTGCTTGGCACAGAATTCGACGGCGGTGGACATGCCGATATTGAGTTCTTTACAAGCTTTGATAAGTTTTATTGCCATAATCTTGAATCTTAAATTTTAAATCTTAAATCTTGAATATGATTTTACTCCTCGAACTCGGCAGCGAGGATACGCAGTACATCATCCACAGTCTCCTCCTCGAGGTCGGTGCGGCTGATGAGTTCGTCCTTGGGTGTAGCAAGCACCGCTTTGGCGGTATCCAGTCCGACAGCCTTCAGTGCATCGAGTACCCACTGGTCGATTTCGTCGTTGAACTCGTCGAGGTAGATATCCTCGGTGTCGGCGTCGTCCATCTCACGATAGACATCTATCTGGTATCCGGTGAGCATGCCTGCCAGTTTGATATTGAAGCCGCCCTTACCGATAGCGAGGCTGACCTCTTCCGGCTTGAGATAGACCTCGGCGGTCTTGCTCTCCTCGTTGATATTCATTGAGGATATCTTGGCGGGCGCGAGTGCGCGCTGGATATAGAGGTTGATGTTGGAGGTATAGTTGATTACGTCGATGTTCTCATTGCGCAACTCGCGTACGATACCGTGAATACGTGCGCCCTTGACGCCCACGCATGCGCCCACGGGGTCGATGCGGTCGTCGAAGCTCTCAACAGCTACCTTGGCGCGCTCACCCGGAATACGGGCGATATTCTTGATAGCGATGAGTCCGTCGTGCACCTCGGGGACCTCCTGCTCAAAGAGACGTTGGAGGAAGAGGGGACTGGTACGGCTGAGGATGATTTTGGGGTTCTGGTTCTTGTTATCGACCTGTACAACCACGGCGCGAACGGTGTCGCCCTTGCGGTAGAAGTCGGTCGGTATCTGGTTCTGCTTGGGCAGGTAGAGCTCGTTGCCGTCCTCGTCGAGGAGGAGCATCTCCTTCTTCCATACCTGATAGAGTTCGCCGCTGACCACCTGTCCGAGCATCTCCGAGTAGCGGATATAGAGGTTCTCCTTCTGGAGCTCGAGAATCTTGCTGGCGAGCGTCTGCCGGAGGTTCAGAATCATGCGTCGTCCGAAGCTGGAGAAGTCCACCTTGTCGGTTATCTCCTCGCCCACTTCGGCCTCGTCATCTATCTCACGGGCGTCGCTCAGGGCAATCTGCGTCTCGGGATTGGCCACGTCGCCGTCCTCCATGACGAGGCGGTTGCGGTAAATCTCCAGGTCACCCTTGTCAGGGTTGATGATGACGTCGTAGTTGGCGTCGGAACCGTACATCTTGGCTATCACGTTGCGGAACGAGTCTTCCAGCACGTTGATGAATGTCTGACGGTCAATGTTTTTGAGCTCTTTGAACTCAGAGAAAATGTCAATCAGGTTGACAGTTCCTGTCTTTTTTGTTGCCATTGTTATGTTAGAATTTCAGATTATATTTCGTATATTTCACCTCGTTGTAGGGGAAAGTGAGCGTCTGTATCTGCTTCTGCTTGCGCTTCTTACCCTCGACGGCGACCATCGTCTCAACATCCACGCTGAAGGTGTCGTCATCGACGCTGATGAGTTGTCCGCGGTGTTTCTTGCCTTCGGCGTCAAGCACTTCGACATCATGTCCGAGGTTCTTGAGGTACTGGGTGCGTGTCTTGAAGGGAGCGGTCAAACTGACGCTGCCGACCTCGAGCGAGTAGTCGGCGCCGGTCTGGTCAAGCACTTCAACCAAGCGGCGGTTGAGTTCGGCACAGAAATCGACGTCCACGCCTTGGAGGCGGTCAATCTCGACGAGGATATTATCCTCCGCATCGCAAGCCAACGTGACCAGTTCGTAGTCCGTCTGGCGCAGGTAATCAGCCACGAAGGCTTCTATTGCATGTAAATCAATCATAGTCTTTCTCCTACAATCCGAGGAACCCTTTTCCTATAAACCAAGGCCCTCCTTCCCATAAACAGAGGAAACCTTTTCCTATAAACTGAGGGAACCTTTTCGGGTCCCCTCATTCATTCAGGTGCAAAGGTACAACATTTTTCTGACATACGCAAGAGTTCACCCCAAAAAAGTGCATTTTTGTTGTGATTGGGCTATGGTATGGGAAGTGAAAAACAGATGACAACTATGTCATTAGTTTAGCTTTTTGAGTCTCAAATTCTTCCTTTAGATCGCTTTATTTATTACAAGATACTAAATCCACTCATCTTCTCCGGCATTAAAACCAATACGCCGACGTGGTTTTTCTTGCCGTTTCTGTGTCTGTAGTTCTGATAGAGCCATACTAATAGCTTCTAATTGTGCGCTGTGTGCCTCGTTGATGTCGTTTTGGTCCTTTAAGATGTCCTCAATGTATTCTTTCACATCGTTGATCTCTCGTTGCAGTTCCTGATAATTTGCAGCGGCCATTTGTGTCAGTCTCCTTAACTCAACAAACGCCCGCATAATATTGCGATTAATGTCTATGGCAGTTGGTGAGTGCAAAACTGAACTGAGCATAGCGACACCTAATTCTGTAAAAGCAAATGGCGCATACTTGAAGTTTTCGCCACGTTTGGTATTCAAGGTGCCAAATTGGCATTTTGAACGCACTTCATTCATTTCTTCGGGTGTCAGTTCTATCATGAAATCCTCACCCTCAAAGCGTTCTATATTGCGTCGAACAGCGCGTTTGAGTTGTGCTGTTTCTACTCCGTACATAGCAGCCAATTCAAAATCAAGCATTACTTTCTGATTCCGAATAGTGTATATTTTTTGCTGGATAAGGACAATATCGTTCATCTTTTTGTTGTATTTGTTGTATTTGTTGTATTTATGTTCATGGTGCCAAATTGGCATCTTGAATAAATTTCTCCTTATTTAACGTCTCGGAGAGGGGACGGCTATTTATGTTTTTAATATGTACCGCCATAATGCCCTGCCTTGCTTGCAAGCAAATAGTCCCGCGACGTTCAATAAACCCGTTACAAAATTACCCATAATTTTCGATATGCGCAAGAGTTCGGGTCAAAAAAGTGCATTTTTGTTCTTTCTTCGCCGCTGAATCGCCACTGCGCGGGTCCGTGGAGACAGGTTTTTGCTCGCTGTATAACCTACTAATCACCTACTAATAACCTACTAATTACCTACTAATGATAGCCATTAGTTGGTGGGGGGGTCTCTTTGCGACGATTCGTGGGCGAGCCGCCCGCGTCCCCCGGAGATTTTAGGGTTGAAAGCATGACACACGCCCCATACCCCATTCTAAGTTAAAGGGGAAATCAATGAGCGGTGAGAGTATGAGAAATAGCAGCGGGTGCACCGCAATGGTGCACCCGCTGTAGGTAGTCAAACAGACCGGTTACTTGAGCCAGATCAACTTATGACTTAGTGCAAGATAGCGCCTTGTGCATTGTACTGCAGGTCGTTAGCGCGGATGATGAGTTGTCCGTTCTGTATGAACTTAGCAGCCTTGGCAGCAGCGTTCACGTCTTCGATTCCTTCGGGAGCTGCACTGCCGGTGGACATTGAGAACTCATATGCCACACCATTGGTAGCAAGGAGGGTTCCGTGGGCGATGATTGCATTGCCATCGGCGCTGAGTTCCACGACAAAGTTCGCACTCACGATACCATAGGCTGCGCCATCTACCAAGATAGCGGTATACTCGGGATCAAGGTTCTTCTCTGTATAGCTACCACCGATAGCGAGGTCAACAATCATGAGCGAGATACCGGTCAGGCTATCAGTCGAGTAGCCCATTATCTGATACTCTCCATAGCTATCGCGATAGTCGCCGAGATTTGCGTCATAGATAGCATTCAGTTGCTCTGTACGCTCTGCAACAGGCTCATAATAAGCCATATGGAGTTCATAGAGACGTGCATCCTTGCCCAGCAGACTCACAAAGATACTATCGCCACCCGTGATAGCCTGTACCAACACCTCCATGGTATAGAAGCCTACAGAAGTAGTATCCGTTCCGTTGATATGGTAGAGACCTGTATATTGCTTGTCAATATCGGCTATCGAATATTGCCCCTGTAGGTCGCCATCCTCGAAGATATCCACAAAGAATATATATTCGCCCGCCTTCTCTGCTGCGATATAATAGTCTCCGGTGGTAGCATAGTAATATCTAACCACGGGTTCATCAAAGGTAACAACCACTGTTTCAGTAGCCTCAGGGAGAACGAAGGAGAGCTGTAGGTGGTACACATGACCTTCTTCGTCATACACCCATGCATCAATGCTATCGCCTTGAGCTGTCTGTGCGACCTCAGCAGAAATCAGTTCGGCAGAGAAATAGGCCTGAGGATCGTTGGAAGGATTGAGGTAAACGCTGATATCTTCGGCATCTGCTTCGGTGAATGAGCCATAGACATCACCATAAAAATAAATTTCCACATCCAGCGCACCGTCAGAAGCGGCAGCGACATTAAAAGAGAACCGGCCGTCTGAAGTGGCCTCAATTTGGAGGTTAGTAGCCACTATGTCAATAGTGTCCAAAAAGGCCACTTCGGCGTGACGTACGGGAGCTTTCTTGATAGCAGCCACGTGTGCTTTGGCCTCAGCCTTGGAGATTTGCTGTGCGGACAGTAATTTAGCATCCAACTGTCCCAAAGAACGTTGTGGAAGCGCCATGGCAGATACGGCTACCAGCGCTACAACCAATAAAGAGTAGAATTTCCTCATAATGTTTAATTTGTTTAATTTGATATGAATAGTTAACTATATTGCGTAATTGCGCAAAGGAGATGCAAAGGTACAACAATTATTTGATTTATGCAAGACAAAGGGCAAAAAAAACGTCATTTTGTCGTTTTTTCCACCCTTTTGCAAGCAATTCGCATCTTCCCATCACCGAAAACCCGCCAATTTGTGCGTCTGCAGAGAGAGCCTCCAATGGGGATGGGCACGGATATAATCCACCGTTCGTGCAATGCTGTCCCGAGTCCGCTCGGCATCGGCATACCCACACGGCTGCAGCCAATGATGACGCGCGTCTATCACCTTATATATAGCCTCCACGTCCTGCCCCGTATAGACGACCTTCAGTTCGTCGGCACGGTCTATCCGCAGCGCCGCGCCCTCCTTGGGCGAACAGGTCACCCAGTCGATACCCGCCGGCAACGGACGGGTGCCGTTCGTCTCAATAGCCACCTCGAACCCTGCCCGGTGCAGGCTGTCCGTCAGCGCCTCGTCCACCTGCAGGCTCGGTTCGCCGCCCGTCAGCACCACCAACATACCTGCCGCCTGCGGCACCAAAGTGCAGGCCGCGGCCACTATCTCCGCCGACGTCATCTCCTTGTACTGAGCAAAATCCGTGTCGCAGAACGCACAACGCAGGTTGCATCCGCTCATGCGAACGAACACCGCCGCGCGCCCCGTATAGAACCCCTCGCCCTGCAGCGAGTAGAACATCTCATTGACCCGGTACGTCATAGCCCGTTCAGCGCTCATAGATAGCGATATTGCCCTCCGACTCCTGCACGCTGACCTTGTAGCAGTTGGTCACGTGGTCGCATATCCACCGCGCGATATTCTCCGCGCTGGGATTGATATAACCAGCCTCGCCGGGCGCGATGCCGGGGTTGAGCACGTCGTTGATATACTGGTGGTCGAACGTGTCCTTGACGATACGCTTGATATGCGTGAAGTCAGTGACCATGCCGTCGGCGTTCAGTTCCTCGGCCTTGCAATAGACGACGATAATCCAGTTATGCCCATGCAGCGCCTCGCACTTGCTCTCGTAACTCAGGTGCAGGTTATGCGCCGCCGATATCTCTATGCGTTTCTCTACGTAATACATGTCAGTCCTCGTAAATAGTTGTGTCTGTGATGCCTGCCTCGCGCAGCGCCTCGCGTCGCTCGACGCACGTGCCGCACTTGCCGCAGTGGTGTTCGCCGCCTTTGTAGCAGCTCCATGTCCGGCTGTAGTCGATACCCAACGACACCCCGCGCCGTGCTATATCCGCCTTCGTCAGGTGGGTATAAGGGGTGAGCAACGACACTCCGTTGTACGTCCCAGCCTGCATCGTCTTATCCATCGCCGCCACAAACTCGGGACGGCAGTCGGGGTAGATACTATGGTCGCCCGAATGATTAGCCAGCATCACATACTGCAGCCCCATGTCCTCCGCCACACCCGTGGCCACCGCCAGCATGATACCGTTCCGGAACGGCACCACCGTGCTGCGCATGTTAGCCTCCGCATAACTGCCCTCCGGCACGGCCTCACTGCCCGCCAGAAGCGACGAGTGCAGGTACTGTTTGATGAAGTCCAGTCGGATGATACGATGCGGGATACCCAACCGTCCGCAATGCTCCGCGGCAAAGGCTAACTCCCTGTCATTGTGATTGCTGCCATAGTGGAACGACAGCGCCAGCGCAATACGCTCACGATACTCATACAGCATCGTCGTCGAGTCCAGTCCGCCCGACAGCACTAAGATTGCGTCCTTCATCGCCGTGCCATTTGTGCCAACATACGGGCATGAACCATCTCCTCATGTGCCTCGTCGCCCATGTTGGCGAAAGGCACAATGCTGATACCGCCGCGCGGGTTAAAATCACCCTGCACCTCGATATAGCGCGGCTCCATCAGCCGATACAGGTCCTTCATGATGATATTCACGCAATCCTCGTGAAAATCACCATGGTTACGGAACGAGAACAAGTACAGCTTCAGCGACTTGCTCTCCACCATCCGCTCGCGCGGGATATAACGGATGATGATGTGCCCGAAGTCCGGCTGACCCGTCTTCGGACAAAGGGTGGTAAACTCCGGGCAATCCAACGTCACGAGGTACTCGTGCTCTGGATGCTTGTTCACAAAGGTCTCCAATAAACGGGGATCATAATCGGTGGGATACTGCGTATGCTGGTTCCCAAGCAGGGTCACACCCTGCAATTCAGTGTCTGTTCGCATGTCTGTTTTCAGTATTTTACGTCCCCTCACGAGGACGGGTTACGGGGTGGAAAAACAATAGCACCCCTGTCTATTATGCTTTCTTTTGTTTGGCTACCGATGCCGCAGCCTTGGCCTCCAGCGCCGTTATCTCACGCTGTATCGACTGCGGGATGGCCTCTCCGTCGCGCAACACGCACTCGTGGCACTTCATCTCGCGCGAGTACATACGACCCACGCAGTAGTTCGAACGCGTGCAACCGGCGTGGTAATGCGGGTTCTTCTCCACATGATGCACGAACTCCGGGTCTTTTATCAGCACGTGCGCCAGTTGGAACAACTCGAAGCCCTCCTGCATAATCTGCTCGCAGTTATCACCCGACTGCACACCGCCCACGTATATCAGCGGCACATCCTGTATCTCCTGCTGGAAGCGCTTCGCCTGCTCCATGAAGTACAACTCACGGAACGGCTGCGTCGGCATCATGATCGGACCCACGCCCGGCAGGTGCAACGCCGCCTTCAGCCACCACAACGAACGCATCGGCATGTAATGCGCCAGCGTACGCACAGGCATCGCTCCGCCCAATATGGTCATCGGCGAACGGCTCACCGTGCCGCCGGACAGCACGATACCATGTACTTTATGCTTCGCTATCTCCTCCGCGATGCGGATACCTTCCTCGATATCCGAACCGTGCCAGCAGTCGTCCCACATATTCGTCTTCACCACCACCGCCATGTCGTCCTTCGCATGACGCATCACCTCGTCCAGCACCTCGTTCAGGAAACGCACACGGTTCTCGAACGAACCGCCGTACTCGTCGTGACGATGGTTGGTGCGCGGGCTGATGAACTGCGAAATCAGGTACGCATGACCCGCGTGTATCTCCACGCAGTCAAAGCCCGCCTCGCGGCAGAAGTCAACCGCCTCGCCGAACTTACGCGTCAACTCATGTATCTCCTCACGCTTCAGCGCGCGGTGCAACGTCGGGCTGTACAGGTTGAATCCGTACGACGCGCTCACCGGCATGCAGTGGCATGTGCTGTAGTGCGTCATGTTGCCGCAGTGACCCAACTGGATACTCGCTTTCGCACCCGCCGCATGCACCGCAGCCGTCAGTTTCTTCAACCCCGGCAACGCCTCCTCGCGCACATACAACTGACCGTCGAAGCTCACACCGCTCAGGTCCACTGCACAATACGCCACAGTCGTCATGCCCACTCCGCCGCGGGCTACACTCACATGGTAGTCCTCCAGCATCTGAGACGGCACATTGCCCGTACACATATTCTCAAACGCAGCCGAACGGATAAAACGGTTGCGCAACACAATCGGCCCTAACTGATAGGGCGTAAATAACTTACTCTTCTCTGCCATACTAATAAATAAATGGGACCACCCGCTTCAGGTTGCGACCGGGGAACTCCTCCGGGAACTCCGCGGCATACTTGTGCCAGATGCTGTTCGCACGAGGCACCAGGTTGGCGCACGTGAACCAGAAGAACACAAATCCCGCCCAACTCCACGTCAGCACGGCCCAACCGGCCCACTCCAGTATCTCACCGAAGTAGTTCGCCGACGTCACGTAGTTGTACATACCCCCCTTCGGCAGGTAATGCTTGCTGTCGCCCGGCTTGCGCAGATGGCGGATGATATAATCGCTGTGGATATTGATTCCCATGCCGCACAGGAACATCAGCGTACCCAGTATGAAACGCCAGTCCGTCAGCCATGCCGACGTATAAAGCTCCTGATACATAGGCTCCTCCGCCGCACGCACGAACAACCAGTAACCCTGTATGTAACCGTTCGTCAGGTTGAATACGATACTCAGTGCCATTATCACTAACGGCATCTTGCTGTTGCCCTTCATCAGCAGCGGAAACACAAACGAACGCTGAAAATAATGCAACTCAAACAGCAGGAAAAACACCAGATAAGGCAGAGTGAAATGCAACTCCGAACTGCCCCACATGAACAGCATCACGAAAAACACAGGACACTCCATCAGCATCCAGCCTATCTTGTTGTTAATCGCAGGCCCCCACTTCTCCGAACGCATCTTGCCGTAGCCCGCATCCACATGATACAACGCCACAAACACCAAAAAACCTATCAGGGCTACTATGAATAGCAAAGACGAAAATTGTTCCATATCAGTCTCTTATATAAAGATAATTATTCTAATGCATACGAGTCCGGCCACAAAAGACCAAACTCGATGCAAAGATACGAAAATAAATCCGTATAGACAAATAAATCATAAAAAAAGTACCTATTTTCCGCCTTTTTGGCACAAAAACAGGCCGCCGATAATAATTCCGATGCCTACCAACTTCAGCCACGGCAGGTGCTCACCCATCAGCGACCACATCAATAGCGCCGTGAACACAGGACGGATATTATTGAACGCATTCGCGCGCGTCACGCCTATCTCGCGTACCGAATAGCAGAACAGCATGAACGCCGCCACCGAGCAGAACACCGCCAGGTAACACACCGCACCTATCGCACGATGCCACGCCGCCGCATCGGCCTGACTGCCCGCCATGCCCCCGTCGGTCAGCAACCACAGCGGCACAAACAGCAGCAGCGACACAAACTGCGTGCACAACACCACCGTCAGCGTGTTGTAGTGCGACGGAATACGACGGAGCATAATCGTGTACATCACCGCCGAACTCACCGCCAAGAACGCCCACAACAGACCCTTCGGGTCGCCTATCGCAAAACGCGACGAACCCGCCGTCACTAACAGCACCACGCCCGCCGTGGACACCACGATTCCCGCTATCGTCGCCCAACTCACACGCTCACGCAGCAGCACTACAGCAAACAGCGGAGCCAGTATCGGACTCGTCGAAAGCAGCGTCTCCGCCACCGTCGGAGACGTCAACGCCCTGTAACACAGCGTCTCTAACAGAAAATACAGAAACGGCTGGAAGAACCCCGTCAGCACAAACAGCGGCCAGTCCCGCAGCGAGGGCATCTCCAGCGCCAGACCCGTCTCCCGACCCGCACCGCGACGACGGTCTATCACGCGGCACACCAGACCCGTCAACAGCATCAGCGTCACCGCCATACTGAAGCGTAACACAATCAGCATCAGCGGTGTAAACACCACCAACGCCTGCTTTATCGCTATCCCCGCCGCCGACCAGAACAGCATCGCCAAAACTATCGCCACATACGGCACATATCGTTTCATATTCACATCTGTTTATTCTACCAATCGCATTCACTTCCCCCTGCCAATATCTCCCCTATTCCACCCGTAGCCCATCGGAAGCATTCCCGACGGTCGGCCGACGGTCGACCGACGGTCGACAGGTCTCCTACGAGTATCCCGCACTCACCACACCCACCTGGGACGCGGGCGGCTCGCCCGCGATCGCGTCTCTGGACGCGGCAACCCTCGTCTCGGTCACAGACCGCGCCCGCGATCGCGTCTCCGGACGCGACCTCCGAGACTAAATTCCCTGCAAAGTTACCGCTTTTTTTCCACATTCGCAACACCCCGCTTGTATAAATCACAAAAAAGCACTACCTTTGTACCCAAATTACACACCATGACTATACTCTACGAAGACAACCACCTACTCGCCGTCAACAAAGCCGTCGGCGAAATCGTACAAGGCGACAAGACCGGAGACACACCGCTCTGCGAAACACTAAAAGCCTATATCAAAGACAAATACAACAAACCCGGCGACGTCTTCCTCGGCGTCCCACACCGTCTCGACCGCCCCACAACAGGCGTCGTCCTCTTCGCACGCACATCCAAAGCACTCACACGCCTCAACGACATGTTCCGCGCTAAGTCCGCCGAAGCCCTCGACTCCGCCGATGTCTCCAAGACCTACTGGGCCATCGTCCAAGGACAACCGCCCACGCCCGAAGCCACACTCGATAACTACCTGCTGCGCAACGAGAAGCAGAACAAGTCCTACATCGTCCGACCCGGCACTCGCGACGCCAAACATGCGCTGCTCACCTACCGCACACTCGCCTGCGGCGACCGCTACTCCCTGCTCGAGATCCATCTCCTGACCGGACGCCACCACCAGATCCGATGCCAACTCGCCGCCATCGGCTGCCCCGTCAAAGGAGACCTCAAGTACGGCGCACGGCGCAGCAACCCCGACGGCGGCATATGCCTCCACGCACGCGCCCTCACACTCACGCACCCCGTCGCACGCACAACCCTCACCATCACCGCACCCACACCGCCCGACCCGCTCTGGCAACAGCTCTTCCCGCACCAAGACTGACCGGCAAGACTGACTATTTTTTGCACGACACTTGCATATGTCAGAAAAAATACGTAACTTTGCACCCCAATCGTATAATAGACTACTATGTTTGATAACCTAAGCGAACGACTCGAACGGTCGTTCAAGATACTCAAAGGCGAAGGCCGCATCACCGAAATCAACGTGGCCGAGACAGTCAAGGACATCCGCAAAGCACTCCTTGAAGCCGACGTCAACTACAAGACTGCCAAGCAGTTCACCGACCGGGTCAAGCAGAAAGCACTCGGCCAGGACGTCCTCACCGCCGTCCGACCCGGACAACTGCTCATCAAAATCACACACGACGAACTGGCCGACCTCATGGGCGGACAGGCGCAGGAGATGAACATCAAAGGCTCACCCGCCATCATCCTCATGGCCGGCCTCCAAGGTTCCGGTAAAACGACCCATGCCGCCAAACTGGCTAACTGGCTCCGGACCAAGAAAGGCAAGCGCGTCATGCTCGCCGCATGTGACGTCTATAGACCCGCCGCCATCGAGCAACTCCGCGTCCTCGGTGAGCAAATCAACGCCAAAGTCTATACCGAAGAGACCGAATCCAACCCCGTCCGCAAGGCCGAGAAAGCCGTCCAAGAAGCACGACGCTTCGGCTACGATGTGCTCATCATCGATACCGCCGGACGTCTCGCAGTGGACGAGCAGATGATGCAGGAGATTGCCGCCATCAAGACCGCCGTCAACCCCTCCGAGACGCTCTTCGTCGTGGACGCCATGACAGGACAGGATGCCGTCAATACCGCCAAGGAGTTCAACGACCGACTCGACTTCGACGGCGTCATACTCACCAAGTTGGACGGCGACACACGAGGCGGTGCCGCGCTCTCCATCCGCAGCGTCGTGGACAAACCCATCAAGTTCATCGGCACCGGCGAGAAGATGGAAGCACTCGACGTCTTCCACCCCGCACGTATGGCCGACCGTATCCTCGGAATGGGCGACGTCGTCAGCCTCGTCGAACGGGCACAGGAGCAGTACGACGAACAGGAAGCACGACGCATCAGCAAGAAAATCGCCAAGAACCAGTTCGACTTCAACGACTTCCGCTCACAACTCGCCCAGATAAAGAAAATGGGTAACATGAAGGACCTCATGGGCATGATTCCCGGCATGGGCAAAGCGCTTAAGGACGTGGAAATCAGTGACGATGCCTTCAAACCCATAGAGGCCATCATCGACTCCATGACACCCGCCGAACGAGCCAACCCAGCACTCCTCAACGGCAGCCGAAAGGACCGCATCGCACGCGGCTCCGGCACATCCATCGTCGAGGTCAACCGCTTCCTCAAACAGTTTGAGCAGACCTCCAAGATGATGCGTAAAGTCCAACAGATGAAGTTCAAACGATGATACTCCTCGACGGCAAACAGGTAGCAGCGGACATCCGCCGGCAGCTCCGCGAACAAGTGGACGCCCTCCTCCGTGCTGGACAACGCGCCCCGCACCTCGCCGTCATCATCGTCGGCGACAACCCCGCCAGCCTCACCTATGTACGCAACAAGGTGCGGGCCTGCGACGAAGTCGGCTTCCGCACCACACGCATCGACCTGCCTGCCGACATCTCCCAAGACGCCCTCCTCGCCGAAGTCCGCCGCCTCAACGACGACCCCGGCATCGACGGATTCATCGTCCAACTCCCGCTCCCCCCGCATATCAACGAGGCCGCCGTCACACAAGCCATCGACTGGCGCAAGGACGTGGACGGACTCCACCCGCATAACATCGGACTCACCGCACTCGGCATGCCCTCACTCGTCAGCGCCACCCCACGAGGCATACGCGAACTGCTGGCGCACTATAACATACAGACCGCCGGACGCCATGTCGTCGTCATCGGACGCTCCAACATCGTGGGCAAACCCATGGCCATGCTCCTCATGCAACGCCCCTACCTCTCGCTGCCCAACATGTCCGCCTCCGCACTCGGAGACGCCACCGTCACCGTCTGCCACAGCAAGACACACGACCTCCGTACCATATGCCTCTCCGCCGACATCATCATCGTCGCCGCAGGCCAACCTGCCCTGCTCACGGCCGACATGGTGCGACCCGGAGCCGTCGTCGTCGATGTCGGCATCAACCATATCGAAGACCCCGCCTCACCACGCGGCTACCGCCTCGTCGGAGACGTGGACTTCCCCGATGTCGCGCCCCGTTGCGCCTACATCACACCCGTCCCCGGCGGAGTCGGACCCATGACCATCGCCGGCCTGCTACAGAACACCATGCAGGCATACACCGACAGCCTTAGCCGCTAACAACAACCGACATGAACATCCTCTGCGCTTGCCTCACATTGCTCTCCGTAGTCACCACCTACACCAACTCCACCTACCACACACGGTGCGAGGAACCCGTCTCCGCACCCGCCTCCGTTGCCAATAGTATCGTGGACACACTCGTCTATCAGTTCCAGACCGACCCCGAACGCCTCTTCGACTGGGCCTTCGTCGGAACGACTCTGCAGGGAGATAAAGACAAAGATGCCTTCCAACTCGTCTGGAAGGAGAACACATACGTACCCGAAGAGAACTCAAGCCGACTCCTGTTCGACGTCGTCGTCCCCGGCTTCACCACCTTCCGCGACCTCGTACTCGAGACCGCCCTCACCGACACCTTCGACACACGCGGCAACCGACATGCACGACTCGACCTCCACTACTCCGGCAATATGCTGCGCGTCTTCAACCTCACCTTCAGCGTCTTGCCCGTCACACACGACAGCTGCACACTCATCCTCGACGGAGAGGTCAAGTTCGGCTGGTTCTTCAATATGTTCATCTCACGCAAAGTCTATCGTAATGTCATCGAATGGCGCCTACAGCGGTTCCTGCTGAATGTCCGGCGCCGAGCCGAAGGACACTACGACCAACCCGCATAATAACCTCTTGTCTTATGAAAATCGTTGTCTTTACCGGAGCAGGCGTCAGCGCTGAGAGCGGCCTGGGAACCTTCCGCGACGCGGACGGATTATGGGAGAAATACCGCATCGAAGATGTATGTACACACGAAGCATGGCTGCGCAATCCCCAATTGTGCGTCGATTTCTATAACGCACGGCGCCGCGACGCCCTCGCCGCACAGCCTAATGCCGCCCACCTGGCCATCGCACGCCTGCAGCAACACATTCCCGGCACCGAAGTCATCACCCAGAACATCGACGACCTCCACGAGCGCGCCGGTAGCACCAACGTCACACACCTCCACGGCGAGATAACCAAACTGCGCTCCTCCGTCAACGAGACAGCCGCCATACCCCTCGACGGATGGGAGCAACACTACGGCGACCGCCACCCTGACGGCAGCCTCCTCCGACCCTATATCGTCTTCTTCGGAGAGGGCGTCCCTTACTTCCCCCAAGCCTGCGACATCGCTTCGCACGCCGACATCCTCCTCGTCGTCGGCACCAGCCTCAACGTCTATCCCGCCGCCTCACTCCTCGCCTACGCGCCCGAGAAGGCACAAATCATACTCGTGGACCCCGGTATGCCCGAGATGGGACCCTACCGCGACCGCATCCGCCATATACGCAAACCCGCGTCCGTCGGCGTACCCGAAGTCGTCAACGAACTGCTCGCCGCCTACGCCTAACACCCCCACAGGCCACGACTGCCACCTGGGACGCGGGCGTTCTCGTCTCGGTCACAGACCGCCCCTTCACAGGCCACGACTGCCACCTGGGACGTGAAGCGATTAAGGCGCACCGAGAATGTCCGGTGGACATTCGAAGGAGTAAGTGCGCCGCGCGAGTCTGCGAAGCAGACATAGAATGCCTTATCGGCTCGCCCGCGAGCGCATCACAGATGCGGCACCCCTCGTCTCGGTCACAGACGCTCCTTCACAGGACACGACTGCCACCTGGGACGCGGGCGGCTCGCCCGCGAACGCGTCACCAGACGCGCCCGTTTTCGACTTTTGACTTTCGACTCTCATGAACTCCGCCGCCATATATAAGAAAGCCCTGCGGCGCAAACGCACCTACTCCCTGGTCACCGTCTGCACCGTCCTCTCCGCCCTACTTGCCACCGGCGGAGCCGGCTGGTGGCGCGGAGACCAAGTCGCCGAAGAGCAACTCCAAGAGACACGTATCCTCAGCAACGTCCCCTACGCCGAGTACTTCATCCAGTACGCCCCGGAAGCAGGACTCGACTGGCACATGGTCGCCGCCGTTGCCTACCACGAGAGCCGCTATAACCCCGCCGCCCACTCACGGAGCGGTGCATGCGGCATCATGCAACTCATGCCCCGCACCGCACAGCGGTTCGGACTCAACGACTCCACTCTCTGGGAGCCCGAAGATAATATCCGCGCGGGCGTACATTATATAAAGCGCCTGCAGGAGCAGTTCGTCTTCATACCCGACTCCGCCGAACGACTGCGCTTCGTGCTCGCCTCCTACAATGCCGGACCCGCGCATATACACGACGCACGCCGACTCGCACGCGAGTATGGCGACAACCCCTACCGCTGGAACGATGTCGAGACATGGCTCACACGCCTTGACGACCCCCAATACTACAACGACAGCCTCGTCCTCTACGGCGCCTTCCGGGCCGGGGAGACCACACGCTATGTCCACTCCGTACTGCGCACCTACGACCGCATCCTCGCCGCCGACATGCTCACGCTGCCATAACACACTAACACCCCCTCTTTCGCACAATGAAAAAACGCATCTACGACCTCAACACCATCACCCACGGCGTCATCACGCTGGCCGTACTCACTGCTATCTACCTGCTCGTCAGACGACTCAGCGGAGTACTCCTCCCCTTTATCGTCAGCTGGTGCATCGCCTACCTCATGAACCCGCTCGTGCGCTTCTTCCAGTATAAATGCCGCATCCGCAACCGTGCCGGGAGCGTCGTCCTCGCGCTCGTCACCGTCGTGCTCATGCTCACCGCCCTATGCCTCATGTTCATCCCGCCGATGATTCATGAGATGCAGGTCCTCTCCACCTATGTCGCCGACTATGTCCGCACCTTCCAGGCCGCCGATTGGATACCCGCCTCACTTGAAACCAAATACGAGGAACTCATCGCCAACATGGACGTGCAGCAGCTCCTCTCCAATCCCGACGTCACCGGCGCACTCAAGTCTATCGCACCCCGCCTCTGGGGCCTGCTCACCGGCAGCGTCAACGCCCTCTCAGGACTCGCCGTCATCTTCGTCTGCCTCCTCTACATCGTCTTTATCCTCATCGACTATGACAACATGACCGACAACTGGTCCGCCCTGCTCCCCGCACGCCTGCGCCCCGCGGCAGAGATGCTCATGAGCGACCTCACGGACAACATGAACCGCTATTTCCGCGGACAAGCCAAGGTCGCCACATGCGTCGGCATACTCTTCGCCATCGGGTTCGAACTCATCGGACTGCCACTCGGCATGCTCATCGGACTCTTCATCGGCATGCTCAACATGGTCCCCTACCTCCAGATCGCCGGCATCCCTCCCTGTATCCTGCTCGGCATACTCCAGTCCGCCGAGACGGGACGCCCGCTCTGGCTCGTCCTCTTGCTCATCACACTCGTCTTCGTCATCGTACAATCCATACAGGACCTCGTCATCACCCCGCGTATCATGGGTGGCGTCACGGGCCTCAACCCCGCCATCATCCTCCTCGCGCTCTCTATCTGGGGCTCGCTCCTCGGTGTCGTCGGCATGCTCATCGCACTCCCCGTCACCTCACTCCTCGTCTCCTACTACAAGCGCTTCGTCCTCCACGCCACCCCCGGCCCTACCCCCAACCCCGCCCCCTCCGCACCCCTCCCCACTTCCTCCGACTCAAAACCCGTATAAATCCCGTACCAATCCTAGACATTGTCCGTTACCTGACCGTTAGACTCACCTGGGACGCGGGCGGCTCGCCCGCGAGCGCGTCACAGACGCGACTATCCCCGTCTCGGTCACAGACCGCGCCCGCGATTGCGCCATACATACCACACGCATAACAAAAGGAGCAGGCTCCCGCCTGCTCCTTTACGCGCTCTCAAAGCCTCACCTTCTTAGAAGATATCCGGCTCGGCCACGGAAGCCTCACTCGCGTTGAACTCCGGCTCCGCCGAGATGCTGTCCGGCTGACGACGCTCCTGATTCTTAGGCTCGTTCAGGTACTCCGGACGATACAATATCTGGATATTCTCCGCTATAATCTCCGTCTTACGACGCATCTGACCGTCTTTCTCCCACGTACGAGTCTGTATCTTGCCCTCTACGTATATCTTCATTCCCTTGCGGATAAAACGCTCTGACCACTCTGCCAGGTTGCGCCACAGCACTACCGCATGCCACTCCGTACGGTCCGGCACCTGAGTACCGTTATGCATGATATAACCACGCTCCGTCGTCGCCAGATTGAAATTGGCGATACATACACCACGGTCTAAATAGCGCACTTCCGGATCATTGCCTACATTGCCAATCAGAATCACTTTGTTTACTGAACTCATAATGAATAGATTATTAAGAATTGTTGGAATTTGTTGAAAATAGTTTTAAGTTTTACGCTGCAAATGTACAAAATATTTTGCATATATCAAAATTTCTTCGTAACTTTGCATCGAATTTATACGTATAACACCATTATGCGAACACAATCTCTCCTCCTGTCCCTCTTAGTGACAATCTTCTGCGGACTCGCCGCACCCGCCTTCGCGCAAGAACCCGAGTCCGATGACGCACCACGAGCACACGGACAACTCGTACGCTGCGTCGCCTTCTACAACCTCGAGAACCTCTTCGACACCATCCACGACGAAGGCAAGAACGACTTCGAGTACCTGCCCGACGGAGGTATGAAATGGGATGGCCATAAGTATCTCAGCAAGATACACAACATGGCCTACGCCATCTCCCGACTCGGACTCGACGAGGACCCCAGAGGCGCCATGTGTATCGGCGTAGCCGAGGTGGAGAATATCGGATGCCTCAACGACCTCTGCGCCGAGCTGCACAAGCATGACCGCAACTACGAGCCCATCCTCCTCGAAGGCCCCGACCGCCGAGGAGTGGACGTCGGATTCCTCTATAACCCCACCATGTTCAAACCCGTCAACGTCAAGGGATACGAACTCAAAGCACACTATGCGGACGGCGGAGAAGTCAAGTCACGACTCCAACTGCTCGTCTCCGGCTATATCCTCAACGCCAAACCCCTCGAGAAAATACACATCATCGTCAACCACTGGCCCTCACGCTACGGAGGAGAACTCGCCAGCCGCGCTACACGTGACACCGCCGCCATGCTCTGCAGAAGCATCTGCGACAGCATCTACCTCCGAGAACCGCGAGCCAAAATCATAGTCATGGGAGACCTCAACGACGATCCCTCCAACCACTCCTGCGCCGAAGTCATGGCCGCACGCAAAACACGCGAAGAGGTCGAAGAACAGGGATTCTTTAACACTATGTGGCTCAAACTCGACCGAGGCATCGGCTCACTCGCCTACAACGGAGGATGGAACCTCTTCGACCAGATTATCATCTCCGAACCGCTCATGAACGCACGCCTCGAAGACGGACGATGGTGCTATTGGAAGTCACAAATCTTCAACAAACCCTTCCTCACCGTCCAGAACGGCAAAGACAAAGGCATGCCCCTCCGTACACACCGCAGCGGCACATGGCAGAACGGCTACGGAGACCACTATCCCACAATGATTTACCTTATCAAAGATGCAGAATAAGATGACTCTCACACGGAACATCGAACCCATACTGATGCGCAACTACGGACGCATCATCCAAAACGTCGTCCGCTACGCCACCACCATCACCAACCCCACCGAACAACAGGCTATCACCATATATATAGCCCAGTGCATGGCGCAGAAAAACCTCGTCTGGAATCGCGAACAAGAGGTCGGAGTACAACGCGTCATCAACGACATACGCACTCTCTCCAACGGACAACTCAATACCGACTTCCCCGAACTCATAGCCGCGCTGCAACGCACTATCCCACAACAAACTATACCCATGGGGAATAACAACAAAAACAAAAAGAAGAAGAAATAAGCCCTCACACCTATATGGCACTCGAAACATCTATCCCGTACAAGGTCTTTGCCGGTAGCAAAGGACAAGACATCGCACAACGTATCTGCGACCACCTGGGATGTTCACTCGGTAAACTCACCATCTCCCGATTCTCGGACGGTGAGTTTTCCGTCGCTTTTGACGAGACCGTTCGCGGACACTCCGTCTATCTCGTACAATCGACCTGCCCCACCAGCGACAACCTCATGGAGCTCCTCCTCATGATTGACGCCGCCAAACGCGCCAGCGCATATAAGGTCGTCGCCGTCACACCCTACTTCGGATGGGCACGACAGGACCGCAAAGACAAACCACGCGTCTCCATCGGCGCCAAACTGGTAGCCAACATGCTGCAGACCGCCGGAGCCGACCGCGTCATCACCGTGGACCTGCACGCCGACCAGATACAAGGCTTCTTTGACATCCCCGTTGACCACCTCTACGGAGCCAATACCCTCGCCGACCACGTCGCCTCGCTCGGACTGCAAAACCTCATCATCGCTTCGCCCGATGTCGGAGGCTCCAAACGCGCCGCCGCCTTCGCCAAGAAGATGCAGTCCATCACAGGACAAAGCCTCCCCATGGTCATCTGCTACAAGCACCGCCCCGAGGCCAACCAAGTATCCGAGATACGAGTCCTCGGCGACGTTCGCGGCAAGGATGTCGTCATCGTGGACGACATAGCCGACACAGCCGGCACACTCTGCAAGGCCGCTAATGTCATGATGGAGTCCGGCGCACACTCCGTCCGAGCCGTCGTCAGCCACGGCGTGCTCTCCGGCGATGCCTGCCGGCGCATCATGCTCTCCGACCTCACCGAACTCGTCTGCACCGACACTCTCCCCGCACGGGACACACTCTGCCCCAAAGTGCACGTCGTCAGCGTCGCCACACCCATCGCAGAGACCATCCGAGCCATTCAGGAACATCGCTCCATCAGCGAACTCAACATCATCTGATACATGCCCCGCAAAAACTATATCTTCCTCCTCGCCGCCCTGCTGCTCGCCCTGACCGCTTGCAACAGGAAAGCCGCACGCACTACCATCCGCCGACCGGACTTCAACGCCGACTCCGCATACGCGTTCGTTGAGAAACAACTCGCCTTCGGACCGCGAGTACCCAACAGCGAAGGACACACTCGATGCGCCGTCTGGCTCATCGAACAACTCCGCGCATACGGCGCCCAAGTGGAACTGCAGAAAGGCAACATGCCCGACTATCGGGGCAACAACCAGCAGGTATATAACATCATTGCGCACTTCCCCGCCGCCGACAGCCTGACCGCAGCAGACGCTTCACGTCCGCGCATCCTGCTCTGCGCACACTACGACACACGCCCATGGTGCGACGAGGAAGAGGATTATTCCGACCGGTTCTACAATGTCCCCGGAGCTAATGACGGCGCGTCCGGTGTCGCCGTCCTGCTCGAAGTCGCACGCCAACTCGGCTTGAGAAAAAAATGTCTCAATGACTCAATAAATGACCAAATGGTAAATGACCAAATGGTAAATGACCAAATGGTAAATACCCCTGTGGACATCGTCTTCTTCGACTGCGAAGACATGGGCACACCGCGCTTCTACACAGGACAACAGCGCGAAAACACATGGTGCCTCGGCTCACAACTCTGGGCCGCCGACTACACAAATGACCAAATGGTAAATGACCGGATGGTACATCCCCGATACGCCTATGGCATCCTGCTCGACATGGTCGGAGCACCCGATGCACTCTTCCCGCGGGAGTACTACTCCTCCCGGTATGCCGCTAACTACCAAGAACTCATCTGGCGCCGGGCCGCCGAACTCGGACATGGACGCTTCTTCTCTAACAAGCCCTCCTACCCCATCACCGACGACCATTACTATATCAACCTCGCCGGCATACCCTGTGTGGACATCATCCACTACGACCCCAACGCCACTGGCTTCGCCCACTGGTGGCACACACGCAACGACGACATCTCCAACATCAGCCCGACCACCCTCCGCGCCGTCGGCGAAACCATCCTCTCCCTGCTCTGACATACGCCTCGCCGCCCCGCTAACACCTCTCCACCGCCTCCTACTCCTCTCCACCATCTCCCGTCTCACCTGGGACGCGCCCACCTGGGACACACCCTCCTGGGACACACCCTCCTGGGACGCGGGCGGCTCGCCCGCGAATCGCCGCCCACGGCGACGCCATAAGACACGATTGCCTCCGCAAACGTGCCCTCATTTGTGCCCATATATTCCATGCGAATCTTTAGTGATTCTTAGGTGATTCTTTAGTGATTCTTTAGTGATTCATAGGTTATTCGTATGTGATTCCAGAACCAAAAGGCAAAAAAAAAGAAGCGCACCTACTTGGTGCGCACAATCACATATTCCGCTAACGCCGCCAGACTCCTCTTGTAATCCGAGTCCGGCAGTATCGACAGCGCATCCAGCGCCTTGTCACGCTCTTCTTTCATCTTGTTATATGCGTACCGGATGCCGTCATAGCGTAGCACATACGACAGTATCTCCTGCTCCGCGGCAAAAGCGTCACCCGCCGTCCCCGCATGCAAACGCATACACAACGTACGCAACGCCTCCGACTCCTCGTGAGTAGCACGCTGCAGCGTCACCAGCAGAGGCAGCGTCGCCTTGCCGTCACGCACATCACCCATCGTTGGCTTGTCCAACTCCTCGCTGTCACCGAAGTCCAGCACATCGTCCTTCAACTGGAAACACATGCCCAGGTGCAGGCCGAAACGACGCATCGCACCTACCATACGGGCGGAAGCACCCGTGGAAACGGCACCCGCCTCCGTACAAGCGGCAAACAGACGGGCCGTCTTATCCTCTATGATGCGGTAATACTCCTTCTCACTCACCCACATCGAACTGCGGGCATGCAACTGCAGCAACTCGCCCGAAGACAACGATGCACCGATGTTCGACAATATAGACGTCAGCGCCTGATTACGCAGCTTCTCAATGCACGCTATCGAGCGCGCAAGCAGATAGTCACCCGTCAGCACCGCCACTTTGTTCGTCCAACGGTCCTGAACACTCTGCCCCCCGCGACGCATCGGAGACGCATCAACCACATCATCATGAACCAACGACGCCGTATGGAGCAACTCCAGCGCCACCGCCGTCAGCAACGACTTGTCCGTTATTCCGCGACACGCACCGGCTGACAGCAACACCAACTGAGGACGCAACTGCTTGCCGCGCTTCGACAACACATACGCCCATATCTCCTCCAACAACGGATTGTCCGTGCACACCGACTCCTCGAACAACTTCTCAAAGCGGCGAAACTCCTCCTGAATAGGACGCGTTATGTCTGCGGGATGTAACATCAATAGGTATCCGTGATTAAAAAACGCTACAAAATTACAAAAAATAATTGATGTGTGCAAATTGTGTCAAATTTTACACATAAATCCTCTGTTTTTTTCCTATCTTTGTACGCGTAAAAATAGGCAATCTCATTACTTGATACGCCGAATAATAATTAACCCTAAATATAATAGTTTTATGAAAGCTTTCATGGACAAGGATTTCCTGCTGCAGACAGAGACCGCACAGGAGTTGTATCACAATCACGCGGCGAAAATGCCGATTATCGATTACCACTGTCACCTCATCCCGCAAATGGTAGCGGAGAACAAACGCTTCGAGTCAATCGCGCAGATCTGGCTCATGGGCGACCACTACAAATGGCGCGCTATGCGTTCCAACGGCGTGGACGAGCGTTTCTGCACCGGCAAGGACACTACCGACTGGGAGAAGTTCGAGAAATGGGCGGAGACTGTTCCTTACACCTTCCGCAATCCGCTGTACCACTGGACGCATCTGGAGCTCAAGACC
>JAFUUE010000038.1 GCA_017483945.1 Paludibacteraceae bacterium
GGAAGTATAGGTTGCGCTGAATAATGTTGAGCCTCCGCCAGGGCAGGCATCCAAATCCTCGTTATGGTTGTTTTCAATAGCGGCATACGTGCCGACGGCGGGGGCGGTGAGGGTGAAGGTGATGTCATCGTCCGCTACGTCACCGGCGACGGAGAAGGAGGCGACAATCTGCGCCTTGCTGTCCACGGTGCTGGTTGTGGCAGTACCAAGGGTCACGCCCTCGGAAGCAGTCAGTTCCAAGCCAGCCGCATCGCCGGTCCACGAGGTGGTGTTCACTACCGCCTTGACGCTGTAACCGCCGCCACCCTTATAGAGTTTGTCATCCACCTTGGTTATGGTCCAAACGACAGGTGCCGCCGCTGCCCACTTGGCGTGGTAGGTCTTGGCGCCCGTGGAGCCGGAGGGGAGGATGGACACGGGGTTCGCGTACGCGCCCGTACTTTCATTATAGGTCTCGTACCAGCCCTGGAAGATATGCCCGCTCCAAGTCGGTGTCGGCAGGTCATAGTCGGGGTCCGCGATGGTATAGGTGGTCTTTCCCGTGACCGCCCCGGCATCGCCGTCATGGAGGGTGTAGGTGATGGTGTAGGAGGTGGGGGTCCAGGTAGCAGTGATGGTCTTTTCGTCCGCCGTGGCGTTGATGCGTATCGGGTTGCTTGCGGCAGTATAGCCGGAGGCAGCCGTCACGCCGTCCGGCAGCGTCCAACCGGCAAAGGAGTAGCCGGAGGCCGGTGTGGCGGTGATGTCACCCGAAGCGGTTGCTATACCGACGCCGCTGACCGAGGAGGGGCTGACGGTGCCGTGTTCCGTGCCTGCGGAGACAGCGACGGTGTGGGTGATTTCCGCGAAGGAGGCATCGACCGTCACAGCATACGCCGGCATGGCGAAGGTGGTGGTATTGGCGGAAGAAGCGTCGGTGCTCACCGTCGTGCTCGGGTCGTCGGTCTTATAGACATTCCACGCGCTGAAGGTGTAGCCGCTGCCGGGCGTTGCGGTGATATAGACGGTAGCGCCCTTGGCCGCAGAGGTAATGGCGGCCGACCCGTCTGTGATGGCGATAGTGCCGTTGGCGGGGTTGCCATTGGTGATATCGAAGTCGGACAGCACCCAGTGGGGATACAGCGTGATAGCGGCATCGGCGGTGTACGAACCGCCGAGGTCATAGGCTTTGTCTCCGCCGTCCGTGGTAGCCCAACCGTCTTGCGTGTAGTTGGTGCGCGAGAAGGTGCTGCTGCTCAGCGTGAAGGCGACGCCATGCGTCTTGGTGTCCGCAGAGACAGAGCCGGTGCCATAGTCGCCCGCATCGTAGGTGATGGCATACTGCGGCACCCACTGGCTGCCGGTGATGAGGTAGGCGGCGGCGTTTTGGAATAACTTGACACCATCAGCATTCAAATCGTTTAACTTTGCACTGGATACACTTATAAGCAGATATTTCGCTGTGCTCACTCCACGCTGTGCCGCCGTCAACTCATGAATAGCAGCACCGCGAGTTGATGCCCCTTTTTTCGGAGAAGTAGCTAACATATAACCTTCATATCCCGACTGGAATTCAACTACCGGCTGCATGGCTTTCTCCGCTGCTGTGTTGATAATGGTAATGGAATCGCTGGTTATGGTTAGACCATCAAATATCGGGTGGCTCAAGATATTCGAATATACTGTATTCAATTTTGCGCCTTTTATTGTTTGCCCATTATCAGGCGTACCCCATCCCCAACGTCCCTTAGATGCCGTTGCATTATAGGTATAGAAATAACTTTTGGTATTCAATATCGGTACGTTCGCAGAACGAAGTTGGTAAATTTCTTTTGTTGCTACATCGCTCTGTGCACTATCTCCGTTCACGGATTCGTGCAGTACCACCAATGCCGTTGTATCGCTATAACTGAATGAAGCAGCGCGTTTAGGTTTGCGTACGGTGACCACATAATCGTCTTTCAGAGCATCGTAGAGGTCATCACCAGTCGTGGAGGCTGTTGTGAGATACAGCACCTTGTATTTCCATTCGGCATATACCGTAATGGCGGAAGGAACGTCGTCATCCACATCATAGTGTGTGCCGGAGCCGTTGGCTTCTGTGTTCCAGCCGGTAAAGGCCTTCGTGGCGGGAGCGGTGAAGTTCGGGCCGGAGCCGTTGGCGGCAAAAGTCGCATCCGTCCGCACTACATAGGCTTCATCGGTGCCGTTGTTCGCATTGTAGGTCACGCTGTAGCCGGGAGCTACATAGGTGCATTCCCGGCTTGCCACATCGGAGTCCACGAAGCCGGATTGAATGGCAATAGCCTTGACGGTCTTGGTGGCATCAATGGTGAACGGCGCGCTATAGGCCGTACTGCTGCTTGTCGGCGTGCTGCCGTCCAGGGTGTAGTAGATGGTCGCCCCTTCTGTTCCGGTGATAGTCACCGTGTTGGTCGCCGATTCAAAACTAATCGACGGTGTATTCACTTTCCATTGCGCATAGAGCGTTCTGTCGCCGTCCGCCCAGTTGCCGGAGGCATCGGTACAGAGGTATTCGGTGGCAACCAGACTGCCGTCGGTATTGATTACCTGCATCCCTGTGCCGCCCGAACCGCTGTACCAGCCGTTGAAGGTGTAGCCGCTCTTCTCCGGATTGGTAATGGATGAAGACAGCGAATTACTTCCGGCAACCACCGTCACGCTGGAAGTATTGCCCGTTCCGCCGTTGCCATTCAGTGTAATCGTGTTGTTGTGCGTACTGCCGCAGTTGGCTACGGTCAGAGAGACGAGGTCCTCGCTCAGATAATTGCGTTGCAAGAAAAATTGATTCGTACCTGCCAAGCCGTCCTCGGCGACCACAGTGTACGTATATGTAAAGGTACTGCCATTTCCATTACCTCTCCATTGTTTTTTGGTAACACCGTCGGTATTGACCAAATCCAGTCCACGAGAGTTCTCTCCGGGATTATGAAGCGTAGCCGTGATGATGGTTCCCACTTGCATATCTTTGGCAAGATAGACAGTCACTCTGCTATTATC
This sequence comes from Paludibacteraceae bacterium, assembly GCA_017483945.1. Classification (GTDB taxonomy): domain Bacteria; phylum Bacteroidota; class Bacteroidia; order Bacteroidales; family Paludibacteraceae; genus Colicola. Next base: position 3,001 of record JAFUUE010000038.1, read on the forward strand.
ATTGACACTAAAACGCAGATATGCTCCGCCTGCCATGCAGTGCAGCCTGGCTTCAGTATCGCCGCCGGTGGGGGTATATTTCATTGCACCGCCGGTGGAAGTGTTCACTACTTCATTCTCTGTATATTTATAGTCCTCCGCAGGCTCATCTGTTACCGTGAAGGAATAATCATTGGCATACCAGAGGGCATAGAGTATTATATTCGCAGTATAAGCCGTTGCACCCAAAGAAGCGGCATCAATCGTCCCTACTGCGCCACTGGCACAATCGGATGCCGTGAACCAACCGCCAAACGTGTAACCCGCCTTCGTCGGAATCTTCAATGCCGTTGCCGTTCCATAAGTATGCGACATCGGCGCATCTGCCTGCGCGCCGCTAAAGGTATTATTCCCCTTGTCCTTGTAGGTGATGGTGTAGGTGTTCGGTGCCCAAACAGCATAAAGGGTAGCGTCGCTACTCAGCGTATAACTTGCGCTTGCGGCGTATGCCGCTCCGCTGCCGTTCGCTACTGTGTTCCAGCCTGTGAAATGCTTACCCGTCGGAGCAGTGAAACCATTAGCGGCAACAGTCACACTTTTGCTATCCGCATCGCATGCCACCGACTGCTTCGCCATCGTGCCCGTTCCACCGTTGGCATCATAAATAAGCGCATAGTATGGATAGAAACGCACATACCAATTCTTATCCGTATAGTCCGCATTCATACGGAACTTGCCATAATGAGTGTATGTTGACCAAGAACCGTTTGAAAAGCTGGACATTGTAAATAAGTTGTCCGTACCACTTATAGACAAATCTCCTGTCGCATCCCATTGATCAGTAAAGTTTGGTGACGTTGCCGAACTATTGTCACGTACAAACTTCAAGTTGGTATAACTGGAAGGAATCCAGCCTTCGTATAGATGATCCTCACCTACGACTTTTCCCAAAAATCCACACCATCCATTAGAACCTCCATTCCAATAGTAGATTGCCAGTTTAGCACCATCTTTATCCCATTCGCAATTATCCAATAGGAAGATATGCCGCATTGCTTGCGTATTGTCTGTGCTGACATAATTGCCGCTGCCGTCTATTACGCCCACACTGACATCGTAATTTGCCGAAGTACTATTATATTGCACCAAGTCAGAACGGTACTCTTGTGTTTTCCCTACTTGGCTAATAGAATATTCTGCGCTGCCGAACTTCAGTTTATAGCCATCCGGAATGAATCGCGCATATAGGTTATTCCAATCGCTGTTATCATAGATGCTAATTGTTCCCATAGCACCTGTTGCCTGTCCAACTTTCGGACTGCCACTGGTATTTTCGTTATGTAGCGCATCCGCAAAATACATTTCGCTTCCCCATGTTTGAATGGATGAGCGAGAGTTATTGCTTCCTAATGCATCATCGTAGAAATAGCCGTTATAGCCAACAAACCACTTGGTATCAGAAGGAATGGTATAATTGGTTATTTGCCATTCGTTGGTAGAACCTACTTGTACAAAGTCCGTCCGTGTATTGGTTGTCTTTAACGTTGCATCTTCCGAACTACCAGTGTGAAGGGAATAAGGATTAGCAGCTGGAGTCGAAATTACTATTCTAGAACAAGTTGTAAGCCCAGAAGAAGAGGATCCTCTTCCTACATATACATATGCACTTTTGTTAGCGTTTGTCAATGTAGATACAGTAACGGATGCAGCTTCTCCATCGTTTGCACTTTTGTTTTCAGCACTCACACTTCCTCCTAAAGATGAGGAAAAGGCAGTCTCCCCATCCTTTACCACATATTTAAAATCAGCCTTCCCAGAGCCATTGTAAACAGATATTGTAATCGTCCCGTCATTAATTCCTGTTATTGGTATTCCGACATAATATCCATTTGTTTCCATATTATTGTCACACCAAGTTAAAATGCCAGAACTTATCGAAAAGGACCTAAAAGAAGAACCTGATTTTTTAGTAAAAAAGGTATATCCATTAACTATCTGCTGGGCAGCCTCGGAGCAAATTGTTTGATCACTCCAAGAAGAAAAATTAATATCAACTAACGTTTCATCTCCCCACATCTCCCCCACTCCCATGCACAACACCACAATCAGGCAGGCGGCATAGCGGAGCACCCGCACCGGGAGGCGGTGCGGGAGGCGGCATGACAAGTGGCGCGAGAGTGGCGCGAGAGTGGCGCAGGAAGATGCGCCGGAAAGTGTATCGGGACAGATATCGGAATCTACTCCTGAAGAAGCGGGGATGCGTATAGACCGACGGCCTACCGCCAGCCTACCGTAATCTGTTGCGGAGTCAGAATGCTGCGAATAGCCCCCCCCTGACGGCAAGGAGGCATTCGCTGCCGCTTTGAACAAATTAGAAATAAAATTAATACTTCTCATCGTATTATGTGTTTTTATGTTATTCGTTTATTGGGTGTTGGGTTATTCGTGTTGTATTTGATAGATTTCTTTTTGCCGCTCTATCTCTCGGCGCAACTCATCCTCCGTAGGAAGATACAATTTGTATTTAGTGGCATATAACTGCTCATTCCCTTTTAGAATAGAATATCTCGCTATGTCTTCATCGGTATCTGCACAGAGCACTATACCTATCGTTGGATTATCCTCTTTCCTTTTTTTCAACTCATCATACATCCGAACATACATGTCCATCTGTCCGACGTCTTGGTGCGTTACCTTAGTCGTCTTAAGATCAATCAGCACAAAGCATTTCAAGATATAATTATAGAACACCAAATCTATATAATAATCCTCCTTTTCTGTACGAATATGTTGTTGTCTTGCCACAAACGCATACCCTTTTCCCAACTCCATCAAGAACTTTTGCAGATTGGTGATTATAGATTTCTCTAATGTGCTTTCCGTAAAATCCGTATTCTGCGATAACCCCAAAAACTCAGCGATGACCGGACTCTTGATAAATTCATCTTTTTCTTGTAATGGCTTTGTTATCTCATGCATTTCTTCCTCTACGCGCTGCGGTTTGGGACTTTGTAATATCCGATAGTAATATTGTGAAGATATATTACGTTGTAGTGTTTTAACACTCCATGTTTCTTTCGCCGACTCGTTTTCATACCATTTGCGGGCTGTTTCATCATCAACTTGCAGCAATACTCTGTAATGCGACCAATCCAACACAAAAGATTTTGGAGACGCCGTGTCCAAAATGTCGGGGAAGTACTGATAGAAACGGATGTACTTATACAAACTACTAAAATCAAATCCTTTCCCATATGTGGCAGTTAAACTTTTTGATAGATTTTGTACCAAACTTTTACCATACAATTCTTCGCGGGTTTGATCTCCTATCAGTTCTTCTGTTATGCGCTTCCCTAAAAACCAGTTCCTCTGAACCAGTACGTAATCTACAGCACGATAAGCCGTCTTTCTTGCAGACTCGATAATCTTACTTGCGTCTGCAAGCAAGTTCGTGGATTTAATATATATCAATTCTTCTGTCATTTGCTACTGCTTTTCATTCGCTAAGGTTTTTCCCTAACTCTCTAATTCCTTCATTCCTTCACCTTCTCATCCCCAAACCTGTCCTCGCAACTCTGTTGGTTGATTAGATTAAATGTAACGTTTTCCAGTGTATTATGTGTTTTTATGTTATCCGTATTTTAAAATTCCTTTTAATCTCTCCTCATCCGGGAGTAACTCTTTTAGTCACTCCATGTCATATCATACTCCGCAAAAGGATGATTTTTCTTTGCGACACTTTCCATAATAACCGCTTCACTTCCAATCTCTTGCATTTCGTCAGCCACGGCTGACGTTTTTATTTCTTCCATTTCGACAGCCGTGGCTGACGAATTAAGCATTGGACTCCACGCTTCATAGAATAGCCGCATAAACTTCAAACTTGTAGCCGAGAACCCTCTCAAGCCAGGCAACTCGGCACATAGTTGGCGACTGATAGTCTCTATAGCATTCGTGCCCCATTTTCCTTCCCGCGTGTTGTCCGATACATATTTTCCAATTCCGAAATATAGTGCTAACTGCTCTTCATTTATATGACGAGCTGCACGTAACTGGCTATTCAGTATTGCCTGTTTGATGGCTTGAACTGCATCATTATATGTCGGATCTAATTTTTCTTGCATTTTTTCTTCAAAAAATTTGTTCCCGCCTCCGTCAAGTTATCGGGTCTTGTATTTTATATCAAGTGTTTGTTTTATCTAATTGTCTTTTAGTTCTCATCCCCCCACCTGTCCTCACAACTCTTTTGATTGATTAGATTAAATGTAACGTTTTCCAGTGTATTATGTGTTTTTATATATTATTTGTTTCGTTTTAGCTTGCTCTTTTTTGACCATTGTGTACATACTAAAGCAACAACCCCTTTCGGAATTGCTGCTTATAGGAAAATGATTTCGGAGAATGCTAACCTATCTCCTTTTTCAAATCTTCCAATGATTCGTAATGGATAACTTCTCCTCGCTCTGCTTCTTTGAGGGAGACCTCAAGCGCTCTTCTCAGTTCTTCACTCATGATTCTCCTCCTTTCTTATGAAATAAATAATCATGCGAACCGGTATCAGTCAGCAATAGAGTGAGTTGCTTGTTATTCTGCTTCCCGATTAGCAACCAATCATCCTCTATATGACATTCCCAAAGACCGGCGTACTCTTCTGTTAAGATATGAGGCCTAAACTCATCAGGCAAATCGCTTAAACTTATTAATCAGCTCTTCTAAGGAGTTGTAATGATTGATACGACCTGCGGCAATATCAGCCATAGCGTAGTCCATACTACACATAGGACGCGTTTGCGTTGAAGGTTTGTTTTGTGCTACTGCTTGCATATCTGCCTCCTTTCGTTACCTTTGACACCGCAAAGGTACTACTTTTTTTGAGATATACAAACTTTTGAACTGAAAAATGATTTTTTATATCATTTTCTTCATTTTCCTATAGGTACACAATATGTCAAAGAGCGGGTGCGTTCTATTTTTAACGAACCATAAAGGACATTTTATGCATCAGTTCTTCCGCCATTGTAATGTACTTTGCCGGACATTGTCTGCGGTTCTTTTTCTTGTCTCTTTCACTTATCAAGGCTTAAACGGGCGCAAAGATAATCAATTTTATTGATTCCTGCAAGAGAGGATGACATTTTAATAGCGGTTTGGGGATTTATACACTATTTTCGCCAATTTTTCCACTATGTCCCCGCAATTTCCACGGCGTTTTGAGGCCGGGACGGGAAGAAATGGACAAAGAATTTGCACAGGTCGGGAAAAAGTTGTAACTTTGTCGTCCGAACGGGCTCGTGACATACGAGTAGGAAGATAACACAACACACAAGCACACTATGATATTATCCATGACAGGCTACGGCAAGGGCGAATACACCTACGCCGGCAAGACAATGACCGTAGAGATACGGTCGGTCAACAGCAAGCAGTTAGACCTCACCATCAAAGCACCGGCCTCGTTGCGCGAACGCGAGACCGCCATACGCGCCCTGATGCAACGGTGCGAACGAGGCAAAGTGGACGTACTCATCAACACCGGCGCCCGGAGTCAGGAGACCTGCACGGACGCACAAACGGGAGCGACCGCCGGAGGCGAGAGACTGATAGACACGGCTTTACTGGCGCGCTACATGCAGGACTACCTGTTCATCGCAGGCGCTCCCCGCAATGCGGAAGGCGGGGTGCCGGCCGAGGTGATGGCTACCCTGCTGCGCATGCCCGACGTGGTCCGCAACGACGCCGGCGAGGAGCCGGTAAGCGACGAGGAGTGGGAACAGGTCCGAAGCGCCATCGACCAGGCCCTCACACAGTTCAATGCTTTCCGCACCCAGGAAGGCGCCGCCCTGCAGGCCATGTTCGAGGACAAACTGACCGGCATCGCCCGACTGCTGGAACAGGTGGAGCCCTACGAGGCTACGCGCGTGGAGAAGATACGCCAGCGGCTGCTGCTGAATCTCGATAAACTGCAGGAGACCAGTGCGGCACACGGCGAGAAAGTGGTCATCGACCGCAACCGGCTGGAGCAGGAGATGATATACTACCTCGAGAAACTGGATGTCACCGAGGAGAAAGTGCGCCTGCGCAACCATCTGCGCTATTTCCGCGAGACCATGGAGCAAGGCGGCAGCGGCGCGGAAGGCCAACAGGGCGTCGGCAAGAAACTCGGCTTCATCGCCCAGGAGATGGGACGCGAAATCAACACCCTCGGCAGCAAGAGCAACCAGAGCGAGATGCAGATACTGGTGGTGAAAATGAAGGACCTGCTCGAGCAAATCAAGGAGCAGGTGCTCAACGTAATGTAAAACTCCGGAAATCCGGAAATCCAGAATTCCAGAATTCCAGAAATCCAGATATCTAGACATCCAGAGATCCCGAAACCCAACAATTAAACTACTATGGTATTGATATTCAGCGCCCCATCGGGCGCAGGCAAATCGACACTGGTCAACCACCTGCTCGCTCAGCGGGACGACTTGGAGTTCAGCATCTCCGCCACGACGCGTGCCCCGCGCGGTCAGGAGCAGGACGGGCGGGAGTACTATTTCCTGACGCCCGAGGAGTTCGAGCGCCGCATCGCCGCGGGCGAGTTCCTGGAGTATGAGAATGTCTATGCGGGCACGTGGTACGGCACCCTCCGCAGCGAGATCGAGCGCATCGAGCAGGCCGGCCACCACGTGGTCTTCGACGTGGACGTACAGGGCGGCGCGCACCTCAAGCAACTCTTCGGCGACAAGGCGCGGGCCTTCTTCATCGCCCCCCCAAGCGTGGAGGAACTGCGCAAACGCCTCATCGGCCGCGCCACCGACAGCCCGGAGAAGATAGAAGAGCGCGTGGCCAAAGCGGCGCAGGAACTGACCTTCGCACCACGCTTCGACCGAGTCATCGTCAACGACGACCTCGCTCAGGCCGAGGCCGAAGTGGAACGCGAAGTCCGCGATTTCTTATCCTGACGCGCATGAAGATAGGCATCTACGGCGGCTCCTTCAACCCCGTACATTTCGGCCATACGGGGCTGGCGCAATGGGTGGCAACCCACTGCGGGCTGGACGAGGTATGGCTGATGGTCTCGCCCGCCAACCCGCTCAAGTCCCCCGACATCCTGGCCGACGAGCAGGAGCGCGTCGCAGGCGTCCGGCGCGCCATCGCCGGCATGCCACGACTGCGCGTGTGCGACATCGAGCTGCATCTCCCCCGCCCCAGCTACACGGCCGACACCCTGCGCGCACTGGCCCTGCGCTACCCCGAGCATGACTTCACACTCATCATCGGCGAGGACAACCTCACTATCCTCACCCGCTGGCGCGAGTGGGAATATATCGTCGCCCGCTATCCCATACTCGTGTACCCACGCGGGCGCGCGGAAGATAAAGAGGTGCCGCCCGAGTCACTGGCCGCCCTGGACACCGCACGACGCATCCCCGGAGCACGCATACGCATACTCGAAGGAGCACCCCTCTTCCACATCAGCAGCACCGAGATACGAGCAAAGAATAACAGCAAAAGTGCAAAATAATTTGCATATATCAAATTTATATTGTAACTTTGCATCCAGAAACCAAAAAATACCACTATATGATACGTACAACATTTAACAAACTCCGTGATGTAAAAGACTGCATGCCTAAGGGCAGCAGCGCAGTGATTGCAGCCGAACTCGGCATCGAAGCCGATGATGTTCGCGCATTCTTCAATGGGACGTACGTCGCCCCGGGTTATCACATTGAGCAGGGACCGGACGGCGGCATTGTCACGCTCGACGACACCCGCATCCTGGAGGTCGCCCTCCGAATCGGCTGGGCAGCGAAAAATGCTCTCTAACCGACACAGACACAACGGATAAGAGCGAGGCACATCCTGAAAGGCAGGATGGCCTCGTTTTTTTCATATAACCAACTCATTATAATCAACTAACTAAACTAAACAAGACAAATGAAGAAACTTTACATTCTGCTTGCTGCGCTGGCGTTCAGCTTCAGCGTCTTTGCCAAGGATGAGGCACAGATTGACGCAAACGGAACACTCGAGGTAACTGCCCCCGACGAGAAAGAAATGGACACGTTTGAGTTCACCCACGAAGCGGGCGCGGACATCGTCTCCCACTACCTCTGGCGTGGTATGTACAACGGAGGACTCTCCTTCCAGCCTACCGCCTCTGTCGGATGGGATAGCAAGCACACCGGCTTCAGCTTCGGCGTATGGGGCAATGTCGGCGCCAGCGACTGGCTCTTCCGCAAGGAGAGCAGTGAAGGAGCTGCTGACGGCACCTATTTCGTACCCGAGATTGACGTCTTCGCCACACTCAACGTCTATGGCGTCGTGGCGGGCTTCACCCACTACTATTACTTCGGCGGAAGCCCCTACTTCTGCTTCGGCAAAATCGACGACGTATGGAACAACAACGGCACCAGCCAGACCGAAGTCACACTCGGCTATGACTTCAGCACACTCCTCGACTTCCCCCTCTCCGTCACGTGGAACACGATGATTGCCGGGGACGACGGCTATGTCAAGAACGAGGGCGAGGCCGATGAAGAGAGCGTGCGCGCCTACTCCAGTTATATAGAACTCACCTACACCCACGAGTTCGACCACGGCATGTCCCTCACGGGGCAACTCGGCATGACCCCGTGGAAGAGCACCTACACCGGCTACGAAGGCGACTTCGCCGTGAACAATATCACGCTGAAATTCAACAAGGAGTGGGAGCTCGCAGACTTCTTCGTCATGGACCTCTATGCCCAACTCAGCCTCAACACCTACGGCATCAACAAGAATAACGTCTATGTCAACGCCGCAGGCGACGACAAGTACGACCAGAAACTGAATTTCTGCCTCGGCGCAGGCTTCTGGTTCTAAGCATAAACAGCTTATCATGAGCAAGAAAACAACTATACTGACAGGGCTGCTCCTTGGCGGAGCAGCCCTGCTTGTGTGGCTACTGAGCAGCGCCGGCAACCGCCGCACCGAGGCTGCCTTCCACACCGAGCGCGGACAGGTCTTCGGCACCTACTATAACATCCGATACCGCAGCACGGACACGCTCCACGCGGTCATCATGGATGCCTTTGCGCGGCTGGACGGCTCGCTCAGTATGTTCAACGACACCAGCGTCATCAGCCGCATCAACCGCAATGAACCGGTGCTGGTGGACAGCCTCTTCATACGCGTCTGGCACACCGCCGAGGCCGTGAGCACAACCGGCGGCGGCGCCTTCGACATGACCGTCGCACCGCTGGTCCACGTATGGGGATTCGGCAAGAGCACCTCCTACGGCAGCCACGCACCCATGACCGAGGCGCAGCTGGACAGCCTGCGCGCACTCGTCGGCTATCGCAAAGTGCGGCTGACCGCAGACGGCCGCATCGAGAAAGACGACCCGCGTATCACGCTGGATGCGAGTGCTATAGCTAAGGGCTATGCCTGCGACCTCGTGGCCGAGGCACTGGCCGAAGCCGGCTGCACAGACCTGCTCGTGGACATCGGCGGCGAGGTCGTGGCGCGCGGGCACAACAGCCGCGGCGAAGCCTGGCGCGTGGGCATCACACGCCCCCAAGATGACCCGGACGGCACACACAATGATATACAGGAAATTATCACCACAGAGCATATCGACATGGCCACGTCCGGCAACTACCGCCAGTTCTACTACGACGGCGACCAACGACGCAGCCACACCATCGACCCGCGGACCGGATTCCCCGTCTCGCATAACCTGCTGTCAGCCACCGTCGTTGCGTCCTCCTGCATGCGCGCCGACGCACTGGCTACCGCCTGCATGGTGCTCGGCACGGATTCGGCACTCGCCCTAATCGACGCCACACCCGATGCCGCCTGCTACCTCATAGAGGCCGTCGGCGACACACTCCGCGTGCGGACCTCCGCCCGCTGGAACGACTTCTGCGCCCGCTGACCCCGCCCCACCCTGTGATACACCGTGCAAGCGGGAAGCTTTCTCGCGTGATTGTCGCGTGATTGTCGCGTGATTGACGCGTGATTCGAGGAGCGTTTCCTTGTTGCATCCACCCTTCCACACCCTCACAACGGCTCCTTCTCCCGCAAAAATCACCTAAAAAGCACTCCACTCGCCCAAAAAATGCACCGGACTCTTGCATATATGCAATTTTTGTAGTAACTTTGCACGTTATTTCGTACTATGACGCAAAAGGGACTTAATAGAACAACTCAGCGGTTAGGCGTGGTCGTGTGCATCATGCTGAGCCTGCTCTTGACCGGATGCGGTGAGTATCAGAAGATTCTGAAGGAGCGCGACCCGGAGAAGAAGTACGCAAAAGCGCTCGAATACTTTGACCGGCAGAAATATACGAAGGCCCAGACCCTGCTGGACGACGTGGCCAGTTACTATAAGGGAACGGAGCGCAGCGAAGATGTATTAGCCTACCTCTCACGCTGTTACGCCGGCATGAAGGACTACGAGAGTGCCGTCACCTACTACCAGGCCTACATCCGCAACTATCCCAAAGGCCGTTATGCCACGGAGGCGCGCTTTCAGATAGGGCATTGCAACTACCTCAACTCCCCCGATGCACGTCTGGACCAGACAGTTACGCGCGAAGCCATCCGGTCGCTGACGGAGTTCGTCGAGCTCTATCCCGAGAGCCCCTATGCCAACCAGGCCTACGAGGAGATGGCGGAACTCTACGACAAGTTGGCCTACAAGGAGTACCTCAGCGCCAGATTGTACTATAACTTAGGCACTTACCTTGGCAATAACTACGAGAGTTGCGAGATAACGGCCCGCAATGCGCTGAAGGATTATCCGAGCAACCGCTACCAGGAGGAACTCAACTGGCTCATTGTTCAGGCTAAGTACCAGCAGGCCGTCAACTCTATCGAAGAGCGCCGACTCGACCGCGCACGCGATACACAGGACGAATGCTACGGATTTATCACGCAGTTCCCCGACTCCAAACACCGCAGCACCGCGGAGAAATACGAACGGGAGATGCGCAAAATCACACACGAATAACGAATCACGCGGCCAAGCCGCATAAACAACTCATAGAATATGGATTACAAGAAGAGCAAAGCACCACGCAACACGGTGACCCGTGACATGAACCAACTGACTGAGGGCGTGGGGAATGTGTATGAGACCATTGCCATCATCGGCAAACGGGCTAACCAAATCAGCCTGTCCCTCAAACGCGAGTTGGACAGCAAGCTCCAGGATTTCAGCGTCCCCCAGGACACACTGGACGAGACCTTCGAGAACAAGGAGCAGATTGAGATATCGCGCAGTTACGAGGTGCTGCCTAAACCCACCCTGCTCGCCACCCAGGAGTTCCTGGAGAACGAACTCGTGTACTCCGGCATGAACCGCGACGAGGCACTTAAGTAAGTCGCAACATCCGTGTGCATGCTACGAGCAAAGCACATACTCGTCGGTATTAGCGGCGGCATTGCGGCCTATAAGATACCCGAACTCATACGGCATCTGCGTAAAGCGGGTGCCGATGTTCGCGTATGTACAACGCCTAATGCCCTCGAGTTCGTCACCGAACTGACGCTACGCACACTCAGCGGCGCACCCGTCTATAGCGATGTCTTCGCCGCCATCAACAGCCACAGCACCGAGCATATCTCACTCCCCGAATGGGCGGACATGATGGTCGTCGCACCCGCCACAGCCAACGTGCTCGCCAAGATGGCGCACGGCATTGCCGACGACGCTCTCACCACCACCTTCTGCACCACCCTCGGAGCCGGCAAACCCATAGTCATCGCCCCGGCCATGAACGATAACATGTACAACAGCCCCGCCACGCAGGCCTCTCTCAACACCCTGCGCAGCTGGGCAAACGTGCGTGTGCTCGACTGCGCCGAAGGCGAGTTGGCCTGCGGGACGAGCGGCAAAGGGCGCATGCAGGAGCCCGATGTCATCGCGGAGGCCGTTCGCCAAAGCCTCACGCCGCAGGACCTGCTCGGCCGACACGTACTCATCACCGCCGGACCGACCAGGGAGAAGATTGACCCCGTGCGCTATATCAGCAACTACTCGTCCGGCAAGATGGGCACCGCCCTCGCACTGGCCTGCGCACGCCGCGGCGCGCACGTGACACTCATCGCCGGCCCGATGCGCGTGATGCCCGATTTCACGGCCTATCCCCTTGTGAACGTGGTACATGTCGAGTCGGCCCGCGAGATGCACGAGGCCGCCCTCGCCGCATGGCCGACCGCCGACACGGCGGTCCTCTGTGCCGCTGTCGCGGACTTCGCCCCCGCCGAGACAGCGCCGGAGAAACTGAAGAAACAGCCCGGACAAACGGAGATGCTCCTGCGCCTGACCCTCAACCCCGACATCGCCGCCGCCCTCGGCGGCTCCAAGCGCACGGGGCAACGGATAATAGGCTTCGCCTTGGAGACGCAGAACGAGGAGGCGAACGCCCTGCGCAAGATGCACGACAAAGGCCTGGATTTCATTGTGCTAAACAGCCTGCAGGACGCCGGAGCAGGCTTCGGCACGGACACCAACAAGGTCACCATCTATGCCCTCTCGGAACAAAAAAGAACGCTACCGCTCATGTCTAAACAAGCGGTAGCGGAACAAATCGTTTCGGCCTGCATCTCTTAGCCGGACGAAACGCTCTCGGCTTCTGTCTGTTGCCGGAGCCAAACCGTTTCAGCCTCCTATCAGTTACCCATAAAGCGCCCGAAGAATCCACGCTTCTTAGGCTCCTGTGCCTCTTCTTCCTTGGCCTCAACAGGCTCGCCTTGCGCCTCTTCCTGGCTCTCGGGATGCCATTCCTGACGCTCCTCTATCGTGCCCAGACTCTCTTGCACAAAGCGCATCACGTCCTGCAACCCCTCATTGAAATGGGCGAAATCCTCCTTGTAGAGGAATATCTTATGCTTCTCGAACTGAGGAACCTCGTCTGCAGGCCCCTGCTTCTTCTTACTTTCTGTGATACAGAGGTACAAATCGTCATTCTTCGCTTTCTTCACATCCAGGTAATAGATGCGTTTTCCCGCCTTCACGGACCTCGAGTAAGCTATCTCGGGTTCTTTTCTTTCTTCAAATCTGCGATTTTCCATCACAACAAACTGATTTAATACAAGTTGAACATACATGACTCCCGCCGGGGGAATCAAAATCATTGCAAAGGTACACTTTTTTTTGTTATTGTCAAAATTTTTTTGTAATTTTGCACGTAATTTTGACTTATAGCTATATGATAAACCGAACGACCGTACGGACACGCGTAGTACAAACGCTGTTTGCGTACTATCAAGACGAAGAGAAAACGCCGCTCACGGCTCGCAAAGAGTTACTCAAGAGTTATGCGGACACCTATAATCTCTATTTCCTCCTCTTGGATTTTGCCAATGAGTTGACGGCATATGCCCAGACAAGCATCGACGAGATGCAGGCGCGTGCGAAAGCTACCCACACGCCCTACCAAACCAATCTGCGCTTCGTGGATAACCGATTCGCCTCACAGGTGTTCCACGACAACGCCTTGCGCAACCATCTGGAGCAGCAGCACCTAAGCTGGGACGCCGGACACAGCGCTGTCGTGAGTGTGTACAAGGCGCTCCTCAACATGGATGCCTACAAGGACTACATGGCTCAACGCGAGGTCAGCTACGAGGACGACAAGGCCCTCTGGCGCCGTATCTACACGGACCTGCTGCCCGACAACGAAGACATGCTCTCGGCCCTCGACGAGATGGAACTGAAGTTGGACGGAGGCAACTGGACCACGGACCTGAACATGGTGCTGAGTTATATCGTCAAGACCGTGAAGCGTAGCCGCTCCGGCGAACCGCTCCCCCTGCTGCCGATGTTTGACAACGAGCCGGAGGTGAACTTCGGACCCGAGTTGCTGAGCTATGCCATCGAGCATCGCCCCGAATATGACGAGCTGATAGCCCGCCACCTGAAGAACTGGGAAGCCGACCGCGTAGCCTACATGGACAAGATTATCCTCTATATTGCGCTGGCCGAGATTGAGCATTTCCCCGAGATTGCCCTGCAGGTGTCGCTCAACGAATATATCGAGATGGCCAAGGAGTTCTCCGGCGAGAAGAGCCACCTCTTTATCAACGGTATCCTCAACGAGATACTGCTGGAGCTGCGAGACGGCAACAAACTGCTCAAGGCCGCTTCTTTACGCTAATAATCACCTAAAATATAACGAAAATGCTTAATTACATTCTACTCCAAGTCGCCGAGACCGGCGCCGAAGGCCAGAACCAGTGGAGCTTCTGGATTATGATGATTGCTATCTTTGTCGTCATGTGGCTGTTCATGATACGCCCCCAACAGAAGAAGCAGAAAGAACTCCAAAAGCAACGCGAAGCCATGCAACGCGGCGACAAAGTAATCACCGCCGGCGGTATCCACGGCGAGATTAAGGAGGTGAAAGACAACTATTTCGTCATCTCTATCGCCAAGGACGTACATATCCGCGTGGATAAGGCCAGCGTCTATGCTATGGAAGAGCCGGACTCCGCCAAGAAAGACGACAAGAAAGAGGACAAATAAGAGGATAAATAATAGCCGCTTACCTTGAAGTTCTCCGCCACTCTCATAGAACAGGCGCGCCACTTGTGGCGATGGCTTCGCAGCCGCGACGCCGTCACCTTCCTGCTGTTTGTGCTCTTCGCCACCATCCTGTGGTACGGACACGCGTTAGGCTCGGTCCGCAACGGCATTCTCCATGTCCGGGTCACCTACACCCACCTGCCCGACGACATCGCGTTGGAGACTCCCCTACCCTCGGCCTTGGAAGTCGAGGTGCGCGATGCCGGCAGCCGCTTGCGTACCTACCGCCATAACCCGCCCGTGCTGGAGTTCAGTCTGGCCGGGCAGCTCCAGGGCGAGGAGGGCGACATCCGTATCTCCGCCGAGTCCATACGACGCAGTCTGAGCGACCTGCTGCAAGGCACCAGCAAGCTCCAGCGCGTGACACCCGAGCAGATAACGGCCCACTACTATCGCCAGGCCGAGAAGACCGTGCCCGTCACAATGGACTGTGAGGCGCAACCCGCTCCGCAGCAGCAACTCGCCGCTCCCGTCCGCGTGACACCCGCCACCGTGCGCATCTTCGGCAGCAAAGCCGTATTGGACACGATACACACCCTCCGCACAGAGCCTGTCCTGCTGACAGCCGTCGCCGACACCGTCCGCATACCGGCCGCACTGCTGGTGCCGGCCGCCGTACGTGCGGAGGTGACCCACGTGCAGATAGAAGCCGTCGCCGAACGCTTCACGGAGAAGAGACTGAGAGTCCCCGTGACGGCAACAGACGTGCCGGAGGGAGAACAGCTGCATCTCTTCCCCAACGAGGTGACCGCCATCGCACGGGTCGGACTCAGTCACTACTCCGAGCTGAAAGAGACCGACTTCCGGGTCACATGCGCCTACCCCGCCCCCGGAGACAGCACCCTGCAGGCCCGGGTGACATGTACCAACCCGAACGCCACACACATACGCATAGAACCTAATCTATTAGAATTTCTGATTCAACAATGAGACGTATTCAAATGGTTGATTTGCAGACGCAATATCAACATATCAAGACCGACATAGACACCGCTATTCAGGAGGTCATCGACAGCGCAGCTTTCGTCAAGGGAAAGAAGGTCACTGACTTCCAGGAGCACCTGCAGCAATACACCGGGGCCAAGCATGTCATCGCGGTAGGCAACGGCACCGACGCGCTCCAGATTGCGCTGATGGCGCTGGGACTCCAACCGGGCGACGAGGTCATCACACCCACCTTCACCTTCATCGCCACGGCCGAGGTCGCCGCACTGCTCGGATACAAACCCGTAGTGGTGGACGTGGACTGGGAGACGATGAACATGGACGTGGATGCCGTGCGCCGATCTATCACCCCGCGGACCAAGGCAATCGTCCCCGTACACCTCTTCGGACAGTGTGCTAATATCGAAGCAATCCTAGACATTGCACGTACCTATTCCCTGTATGTAGTGGAGGATGCATGCCAGGCTATCGGCGCGCAGTACACCTTCTCCGACGGACATACGGCCCAGGCCGGCACGATGGGCGACTTCGGCTGCACCAGCTTCTTCCCCTCCAAGAACCTCGGCTGCTACGGCGACGGCGGAGCAATCTTCACCAACAACGACGCCTTGGCGGAACGGGCACGAGCCATTGCCAACCACGGCATGGTCGTCCGCTATCACCACAACCTCATCGGTGTCAACAGCCGGCTCGACACTATCCAAGCCGCTGTCCTCGATGCCAAACTGCCGCATCTGGATGACTATATAGAAGCACGTCGCCGCGCTGCCGCCTGCTACGACCGCGCCTTCGCCGGCAACCCGCATATTCTCATCCCCGGCCACCAACCCCACTCTACGCACGTGTACCACCAATATACGCTCCGCCTGCAGGGCGTCAACCGCGACACCGTGCGCGACCGACTCGCCGAGCGCGACATACCCGCCATGATATATTACCCCGTGCCGCTCCACATGCAGAAGGCCTACCAAGACCCCCGCTACAAACAGGGCGACTTCCCCGTGGCCGAACGGCTGGCGGAGTGTGTCCTCTCGCTGCCGATGCATACCGAGTTAGATGCCGAGCAACTGGAATATATCACGCGCAACGTACTGGAAATCATCAACAACCAATAAGCCTAACATCCCATGCAAGGAATCTCGCTCAGCCAACAGCTCAAGCAGCAGACCAAACTGTCACCCGAACAGATACAGGTGATACGGATGCTGGAAGTACCCGCCGTAGAGTTGCAACAACGTATCAACGAGGAGTTGCAGACCAACCCCGCCTTGGAGGAGGGGAAAGACGACTGGGACCAAGACGAGCCCCTGACCGGCAGCGAGGACGACCTCTACGGCGATGAGGACGACCTCTACGACGAACGCAACGAAGGCATACTCAGCAAGGAGGACTATGGCAACGGCTATGACGACCACTACACGGACGACGATGACAACTACGACCCGGGCATAGCGCCGGTTGGCAATGCCGCCTATGCCGACGAAGAACAGCACGAGACACCCATCGTCGGATCCACCAGCCTCATGGAGCACCTCAAGTCGCAGGTCTATCTCACCCGCATGACCAAACCCCAGCGCCATATCGCCAAGTGGGTGCTGGGCAATATCGACGACGACGGATACCTCCGACGCACCACCGAGCAACTGGTGGACGACCTCAGCTTCCAGGAGGGACTCATCGTCTCCGATAACGAGATGGCAGATATAGTACAACAAATCAAACAGTTCGACCCGGCCGGCGTCGCCGCCTTCGACCTGCAGGAATGCCTGCTTACCCAACTGCGCCAGCGCGAACAGACACCGGCCGTACAGACAGCCATCAATGTCCTCACCACCTGCTTTGCCGACTTCAGCCAGCACCACCACAAGCATATCCTCACACGGCTCAACCTGACCGAGGAACAACTGCGAGATGCCATCAACGAGATTATCCACCTCAACCAGAAACCCGCTAACGCCTTCAACGGCAACCTCTACGAGAGCCACAAAGAGACCATCATCCCCGACTTCTACGTCGAGAACCGCGACGGAGAGCTATTCGTCAGCCTCAACACCGGCGACATTCCCGACCTGCATGTCAGTCGTACCTACCAGCAGATGCTCAACGACTTAAACAAACGGGACGGCGCCAAGAACAAGGAAGACGCACGCGTGCTGCGCACTTTCGTGGACAGTGCCGCATGGTTCATCAGTGCCATACAGCAGCGCAACGAGACCCTCTCCCGCACCATGACCGCTATCGTCCATTTCCAACAGGACTTCTTCCTCGAGGGAGACGAGACCTTCCTCAAACCTATGATACTCCAGGACATCGCCGCCGTCACCGGCTACGACGTCAGCACCATCTCGCGCGTGAGCAATAGTAAGTATGTCCAGACCGAGTTCGGCATCTACCCCCTCAAGCACTTCTTCTCCGAGGCACTGACTAACACCGAAGGGGACGAGATTTCCTCGCGGGAGGTGAAGAAGATTCTGCAGGAAGTCATTGCACAAGAGGACAAACAGCACCCGCTCAACGACGACCAACTCGTTATCATACTGCGGCAAAACGGCTACCCCCTCGCACGACGGACTATCGCCAAGTACCGCGAAATGATGGGCATACCCGTCGCACGGCTGCGCAAGAAAGTATGAACCGTCTCCTGCACATATCGGCCCAAGCGCTGAGCGTCCTGCTCTACCCGCTCTTCATACCGACATACGGCATGTTGCTCTTTTGGGCAGTCCTATCCGCGAACAGTGGAGACCTACTCCCCTTAGCGAAATGGATGATTATCGTGGGAACCACGTCGATATTCACACTCGTTTTCCCCCTCCTTATCATACTGATGATGATTTATCGCAAGAGGCTGGACGACATACAGATTCGAGAACCCGAGCAACGCACACTGCCCTATCTCTACACCTTCACCTGCTACCTCTGCTGGTGCATCTTCATTGCACGCATACACCTCCCCTACTTCCTCCTGCATACCGCCATCGGCGCAACGGTCGCACTCGTCGCCGTCATGCTCATTAACACACGATGGAAAATCAGTGCGCACCTCACCGCTTGGGGAGGACTGCTCGGGGGGATAGCCGACTATTGCCTGTGGACCAACCGATTACCTGCCCGTTGGATACTGCTCTCCGCCATGCTCATCACATGCCTGCTCATGTATGCACGCATCATACTCAAAGCCCACACACCCGAACAGACAGCGGCCGGACTGCTGCTCGGACTGATAGCCACCGCCGGCTATGACACCGCCTATACACTGCTCACCGCATGAACGCCTTTGCCCGACATATGACACGCCTGCTATGCTGCCTCATCTGCCTTATGCCCTGCGCCTTACAGGCACAAGACAGCACCGTCACGCTCAGCCCCGACGCCCATGTCGCGCTCCTCACATGCCAACCCGGAGACATACTCTACGAGCGATACGGACACACCGGCATACTCATCCTTGACGATGCCCAAGGCATTCAGCACGTCTATCACTACGGCGTCTTCGACTTCAATACCGACCATTTCTACTGGAAATTCGTGCGGGGCGAGACATGGTACGAACTGGGGCAGGCACCGCTCTCCTATTTCGCCTACCCCTATCGGGCGCAGAACCGCGACATCTATGTGCAGTGGCTACGCCTCTCACCCGAGCAGAAACAGACGCTCTGGGACGCCCTGCAGGTCAACTACCTGCCCGAGAACCGTAAGTACCTCTATAACTTCGTCTTCGACAACTGCGCCACACGCCCCTGGCAACTCATCCTGCAGGCGGTCGGCTGCCCTGTCACCTCGGCTTACACCCCCGACGAGTCCCTGACCTACCGCCGACTCCTGCGCCGTTATACCGGCGCAGGCTCTTGGGCGGACCTCGGAACCAACCTGCTCTTCGGGCCGCGGGCCGACCGGCAGATGACCATACAAGACCGCCTCTTCCTGCCCGAACAACTCATGCTCTATCTCCACCATGCCACCCTGCCGGACGGCACACCCCTCGTGGAGCAAGAGTACATCGCCCCCTTCCCCGAACCGCGCACACCGTGGTATGCCACGTGGTACTTCGGCGTCGCGCTCTTCGCACTCATCATGCTGTTGCTCAACCTCTTCGACGCCGGACGCCACCGCCGCACCCGCTGGGTGGATTACCTCCTTTACACCCTCTACGCACTGCTGCTCATCATCGTCTGCTTCCTGCGTTTCTTCTCGATACACCCGCTCGTAGGCTTCGGACCCTACCTGCTCATAATACCGACAATACACCTATGCACACGACTCATCTATATACTACGACGCTGAACCGACGCACACGACTGCTGCTCATCATGCTGGCGGCGGCACTCTATGCCGCTGCTGCCCCGCGTCTCACTGTCGTCGTCGCCGTGGACGGGCTCAACCAACAGAGCCTCAACGAGATGCGCTCCTATTGGCCGCAGGGTGGATTGCGGACACTCGCCGAAGAGGCATGGCAGACATCTGTCACCTTCCCCCACCTCGTCTATGGGGGCAACGAGACACTCGCCACACTCCTCACCGGGACCACACCCGACCGCCACGGGCTCGCTAACGACTACGCCTTCCTGCGCTCTGACAGACAGCCACATAACGCCCTGGAGGATAACACCGCCAACGGCATCGGATGCGACCTGCACATATCCCCCGCGGCACTCCTAACGCCCTCACTCACAGACCACATGCGCATGCAGTATGGCGAGCAAAGCAAAATCTACGCCGTCGGACTCCGCCCCGAAGCCACCGTCCTCCTCGCAGGACATGCCGCCGACGCATGCTGCTGGCTCGACCCCGCACAGCAACGATGGGTCACCACCGACTTCTACCGACAGGGGCTACCCGCCGCAGCCGATGCCATGAACATGAACGGACGCATTGCCGAACTCGCCGCACGGACATGGACTCCCCGCATGGACATCAACACCTACGCCCACCCCACGCCACAAGAACGCAAGCGACCCTTTGCCTACGACAACAACGCCGTGCTCCTTAACAGCCCCGCGGCCAACAAACTCGTCATCGAACTCGCACTCGCCATGCAGCAGCAGGAGCACCTCGGACAGGATCTCACGCCCGACATGCTCCTACTACAACTCACCGTCCAAACACCCAAAGCCACGCCCGACCCGATACAATCGGCCGAACAAGAGGACATCTACCTCGCGCTCAACCAGGACCTGGGCTTCCTCATCGAACAACTGTCCAAACGCATCGGCAGCGACCAATATACACTCCTCGTCCTCGGACTGCCGCGCCGGGGAGTCGGCACCGACACACGACTCGCCGCGGGACTGCCTTTCCGCTATTTCAACACCGACCGCGCCGCAGCACTCACCAGCACCTACCTCATGGCGCTCTATGGACACGAACGTTGGATTGACGGCGCATATGCCAACAGTATCTACCTCAACCGCACACTCATCGAGAAGAAAAACCTCTCCGTCGAGACCATCGCACGCCAGGTGACGGCCTTCCTCCTGGAGTTCCAGGGAGTACAAGCCGCCTACACCATGCGCGAAGCACTACTCCTCAGCGGCACCCTACGCAACAGCATCAACAAGCACGCCACCGGAGATGTCTTCTTCTGCCTCGAGAGCGGGTGGCAACTCCGGCAAGACGAACAACATATCATAGACCACGTCATTGACGACAACCCGACAGCACCTGTCATGCTCTGGTCAGGAGCGCAACAGGCCCTGCCGGCCGACATAAACTCCGCCACACAGGTCACCCGCCTCCTCGGCCTCTGACCCGTACCGGAACCCGAACCTGACCCGAACCTGACCCGAACCTGACCCACCTGGGAAGCATGGGATGACCCGCCTGGGACGCGGGCGGCTCGCCCGCGATTGCGCCAATAGGCGCACGCACACCGTTACCTGACCGTTACCTGACCGTTACCTGACCCCGACAAGCGACTAACAAAAAACAACACATATATGATACTCTACGAAGTAAAAATCGATTACCAACGCCAGACAGGCGAAGACAACCCCGGCAAAGTCAAGGAGACATACCTCGTCGAAGGGCTCACTCCTACCGATGTCGAGGCAAGACTCATGGACGAAATCACACCCTTCATCTTCGGTGGTGAGTCCGAGATAAAGAGCTGTAAGAAAGTGCAGTTCTTCGACATCTACCCCAACCCCGATGGAGAGAACTGGTACAAAGCACGCGTCGAGATGATTACCGTGGACGGCGACAAGGAGACCCGCAAGGCCGTCAGCGTACTCTGTCAGGACAACTCTGTCGCCGAAGCCGTCAAGCACCTGCAGACCCAACTCAACGGACTCGACTGCGAAATCATCTCCGTCGCCAAGAGCCCTATCATCGACTTCTTCCGAGCTGTTGACTAACACGCGACCCGAATGAGCCAACCCCTGCATATTGACATACCCGCCGTGCTGAAGGCCAAAGCACCTGGCGCACATATACCGGCTTTCGTCGTCCGCTACTTGGAACGCATCACACACGTCCATCAGATGAACCGCTTCCTTGCAGCACACCCCGACGTCACCGGCTATGACTTCATACGCCTTATCCTCGCCGAGGAGTTCCACTGCACCGCCTCCATACACGGCACCGATAACATCCCGCAGGACGACGCCCCCATGCTCTTCGTCAGCAACCACCCACTCGGCGGACTTGACGGAGTCATCGAGGCACTCATGATTGGCGAACATCGACGCTACAACCTCCGCGTCATCGTCAATGACCTGCTCATGTACATGAAGCCTCTTGCCGAACTCTTCATGCCTGTCAATATAGGCGGAGGACAAAGCCGCGAGTACGCCACACAGCTGCGTAACATGTGGGACTCGGGATGCGACGTGCTCTCCTTCCCCGCAGGAGCCTGCTCACGCAAGCAGAAAACGCGACGGGGACTCTTCGCTCCCAAGCAAATCAAAGACCTCGAATGGAAGAAGAGCTTTGTCCAGCAGGCTGTCCGCTACCAACGGGACGTCGTCCCCATCTATTTCGACGGCCGCAACTCCGGCTGGTTCTACAACTTAGCCTACTGGCGCAAAAGACTCGGCATCAAACTCAATATCGAGATGCTCTACCTCGTGGACGAACTCTATGGCGCTTCCGGCAAACACTTCACCGTCCATGTCGGCAAACCCATACCCTGGCAGACCTTCGACAACACACGCACACCCGCGCAGTGGGCGCTGTGGGTCAAAGAACAGGTGTACCTCATCCCCGCTCAAAACGCACAAACTAACCAAACGAAATAACCCTTAACAACCTATCGTATGAAGCCTATCATACCACCCGTTGACCGCGACCTGCTCCGCAAAGAACTCACCAAGAAGTTCTTCCTGCGCCCCACCAACAAAGCCGGCAACGAAATCTACGACATCACCGCACACGACTGTCCCAATGTCATGCGCGAGATAGCACGACTCCGTGAACTCAGTTACCGCGCATCCGGAGGCTCTACCGGAGAGGAACTGGATATGGATGCCATGGACACCATGGCCAAACCCTATCACCAACTCGTCGTCTGGGACCCAGAGAACCGGGAAATCATCGGCGGATACCGATACCTCCTCTGCCGCGACTGCACGTTCTCCGAAGACGGACAACCCTATATCACCAGTGCCCACCTCTTCTACTACACGGAGTATTTCATTAAGCACTACCTCCCCGCCACTGTCGAGTTCGGACGAGCCTTCGTCCAGCCCAAATACCAGGAGCGCGCCATGGGAGCCAAAGCCCTCTATGCGCTCGATAATATCTGGGACGGCATCGGAGCCGTGCTCTACCACAACCCCGACATCCACTACATGATAGGCAAAGTCACCATCTACCCCTCCTACGACGAGGGCTCACGCAACCTCATCTATGCCTATCTCCAACGCTTCCACAGCGACCGCAAAGGACTCTTCCGTCCCTACCGCCCCGTGGATATATCCGTGGAGGGACAGGAACTTGCCGACGAACTCTTCGTGGGAGATAACGCACTGTTCAACTACCATATACTGCAACGCGCCGTGCGCGCACGCGGAGCCGTCATCCCCCCCATGTTCTCCGCCTACATGAACGTCACGCACAACCTCCAGTTCTTCGGAAACGCCGTCAATGACGAACTCGCCGACGTCTTCGAGACAGGCATCATGGTGGACGTTCGGGAAGTCAACGAGGACAAGAAACTGCGCTATATCGGCTCCTACATCGAGTATGTCAAACAGATACTCACCGAGAGACGCAAACGACGCACTATCAGGAAATGACACCCGTCAGCCGACATATAACCGCTATCCGGCGCACGCTCCCCGAGCACGTCACCCTCGTCTGTGTCAGTAAGTTCCAGCCCATCGAGGCCATACAACAGGCCTACGACTGCGGCGAACGGGACTTCGCCGAGAGCCGTGTGCAGGAACTGTTGCGCAAGTATGACGCACTCCCCAAAGATATACGTTGGCACTTCATCGGCCACCTCCAGACCAACAAGGTCCGCGCCATTCTGCCCTTCGTGCATCTCATCCAATCCGTGGACTCAACCCACCTGCTGGACACCATCAACAGCGAAGCCGGGCGCATCGGACGACGCATAAACGTCCTCCTGGAGGTACATCTCGCCCGAGAGACCACCAAGAGCGGATTCCTCCCCGACGAACTGCCTCAGGACTTCACGCCTTGGCCACAGGTCAATGTCTGCGGACTCATGACCATGGCCACTAACACCGACGACGAGGTAGAGACCCGGCGCTGCTTCCGGCTCCTCCGCCAATATGCCGCCCGATACGACGGCCTCCACATCCTGTCCATGGGCATGACCGATGACTACCCCCTCGCTATTGAGGAAGGAGCCAACCTCATCCGGATAGGCACCGGTATCTTCGGACTCCGGAACTGACACAGCAACAACCAACACGCATAACATATACAAAACAAATAACCTATGCAACTCCTATTACAGATTATCACGCTCATCGGCTCCGTAGCGATGCTTATGTACGGACTGAAGGTGATGAGTGAAAGCCTCCAGAAGATGGCCGGTAGCACCCTGAGTAATGTCCTCAAGACAATGACTACCAACCGCTTCACAGGCGTACTCACCGGTGCGTTCATCACGGCCGCCGTACAGTCCTCCACGGCTACCTCCGTCATGACCGTCAGCTTTGTCTCCGCCGGCATCTTGAGTCTGGCGCAAGCCATCTCTGTCATCATGGGTGCACACATCGGTACAACCTTCACGGCTTGGATTATGGTGCTCGGTGGCGGTTCCTTCGACCTGCGCCTCATCATCTATACAATGATTGTGCTGGCCGTAGCCCTCATCTATACCAAGAAGAACGCTACGTTGGGCGACTTCCTCATCGGTCTCTCCCTCTTGCTGCTGGGTCTGACAACGCTGAGAATCAACGCTAACGAGATGCACCTTGACCAGATGAGTGCCGTCCGCAACTTCTTTGTGGCGACATCGAGTTGGGGCTATGGCAGTTACTTCCTCTATCTGCTCATCGGTGCCATACTGACATTCTCCGTCCAGTCCTCTGCCGCCATCATGGCCATAACCATGACCCTGTGCTCCTCACACGTCTTGCCCATAGACATGGGTATCGCACTCATCTTGGGTGAGAACCTCGGCACAACCATCACCGCGAACGTAGTAGCCCTCTCGGCCTCCACCATGGCACGCCGCGCCGCCTTGGCACACTTCGTCTCCAACCTGTTCGGCGTCATCTGGGTACTCTGCGTCCTCCGCCCCTTCGTCGGAACCATCTGCCACCTCTGGGGAGTGCAGTTTGAACCGGGCATGCCCTCCGAGGTATCGCCGGACAAACTGAATGCCGTACTTGCCACTTTCCACACCGGCTTCAACGTCACGAACACATTTATCCTCATATGGTTTGTACCCGTAATCGAGAGACTGGTGACGAGACTGCTGCCCTCCAAACCCGAGCAGAAAGATACTGACAGCCAGCTCAAGTTCATCTCCGGCGGCCTGATGTCCACCTCTGAACTCTCTATCCTTCAGGCCTGGAAAGAGGTGCATGTCTTTGCCATACGTACCCAGCGCATGGTCGGCATGATTCACGAGTTGTATCGCGAGACTGACGACACTCAGTTCACCAAGATATTCTCGCGCGTAGAGAAGTACGAAGGCATCTGCGACCGCATGGAATATGAGATAGCGCAATACCTCAACCAGGTAGCGGACGGCCGCTTGTCCGAGCAGTCCAAACATGAGGTGCACAAGATGCTGCGTATCGTCTCCGAATTGGAGTCCGTCGGAGACGCGAACTTCAACCTCTCGCGGTATATACGCCATAAACATGACGCCAAGATTCAATATATTGAGGAACAGGACAAGAACGTAGAAATGATGCTCTATCTCGTCTCCGGCGCGGAGACAAAGATGGTCGAAGCCCTCGAACGCATCAATATCACTGACGAAGAGTTCTTGGAAATGACCAATATGGAGAATGAAATCAACAACTTCCGCGACGAACTCAAGAACCAGAACATGCAGTCTATCACCGAGCACGTATATGACTACAGCACCGGCGTGAACTACATGGATATCATACTCGAGATTGAGAAAATGGGTGATTATATCATCAATGTGGATGAGGCACTCTACGAGCATAAGCATGATAAATAAGTTTTATCAGTGCTTATAATCGTTTGAACGAAGTGAAATAAGAACATAAACACGACAAATAAACACTCTACCTCCCCCGACCACGCAAGAAAACAGCACCTCGCTCTTGCGTATATGCAATTTTTGTTGTAAATTTGTAGTTCGATTGTGCATCTTCCAGTTGCAGAACGAACGAGACAGACGAAAATGGAGTATCAGTACTTAGACCATATAGTGTATCCACGTGACCTGAAGGCCCTGCCGGAATCGGCGTTGCCACAGGTATGTGCCGAACTGCGCGACTTCATCATCCGTGAGCTGAGCCACAATCCGGGACATCTGGGCTCCTCGCTGGGAACCGTGGAACTGACGGTTGCCTTGCACTATGTCTTTGACACACCGGATGACCGTATCGTGTGGGACGTGGGCCATCAGGCCTACGGCCATAAGATATTGACCGGTCGTCGCGAACGCTTCCATACGAATCGGCAGTTCAAGGGACTGGCTCCCTTCCCCACTCCGCAAGAGAGTGAATATGACGCCTTTGTGGCCGGACATGCGAGCAATAGTATCTCCGCTGCCTTAGGAATGGATGTCGCGCAGCGGATTGGGCAGCAAGCACAGGACCCCACACCTAAATCGCGTCATATAGTAGCCGTCATTGGAGATGGAGCCATGACCGGTGGGCTGGCTTTTGAGGGCCTGAACAACACCTCCATGGACAAGAACGACTTGCTCATCGTGCTCAATGACAACAATATGGCTATCGACCCGCTACGTGGAGGCTTCACCCAATACCTGGTGGACCTCACGACCAGTCCCGGCTACAACCGCATCCGCTGGTGGCTATATCGGCTGATGGTGCGACTTCACCTGATGAGCGACCGCAAGAAGCAAAACGTACAGCGATTCAACAACAGCCTGAAAGCCCTCTTCTCACGCCAACCGCAGAATATCTTCCAGGGCCTTAATATCCGCTACTTCGGCCCGGTTGACGGGCACAACGTACAGGACTTAGTGAGGATTCTGCGTGAGATTAAAGACTTCCGCGGCCCGAAAGTCCTGCATATCATAACCAAGAAGGGCAAGGGCTATGCCCAAGCAGAGAATAATCCCACGGTATGGCATGCTCCGGGCGAGTTCAATATCGAGACCGGCGAGCGTGTTCAGCACGGATGTGGACCGGTACAGCCCTTATGGCAGGAGGTCTTCGGGCAAACGCTCTTAGAACTGGCGCAGCAGAATCCCCGTATTGTGGGCGTGACGCCCGCGATGCCAAGCGGTTGCAGCATGAGCATCATGCAGCAAGCCTTACCCGACCGCGTGTTTGACGTCGGTATCGCGGAGGGGCATGCCGTGACCTTCAGTGCCGGAATGGCCAAGGAGGGAGTCCTCCCCTACTGCAATATCTACTCCTCATTCCTGCAACGGGCCTATGACAACATCATTCATGACGTAGCGCTGCCCCGTCAGCATGTCGTACTCTGTATAGACAGAGCCGGCATCGTGGGCAACGATGGCGCGACGCATCATGGTCTGTTCGACCTGGCTTACCTGCGCCCCATACCCAACTTGACCATCGGTGCACCACGGACAGCCGATGATTTGCGGGCGATGATGAGGATAGCGCAAGACATCGACGGACCTATCGCGATACGCTATCCCCGCGGAAGGACTGCCCCCACCACACCCGAGCAGGCAGAGCTGTCCCGCCACACCCGATGCGGCAAGGGCCTACTCCTGCATCAGGGCGACCAAGTAGCGGTGCTGAGCATCGGTGCCATAGGCAATACCGTCGCCGCTGCTATCACGCGTTTGGGCGAACAGGGCCGGCATTACGCCCACTATGACATGCAGTGGCTCAAACCGATAGATACCGCGTTGTTAGACGAAGTCGGACAACACTTCAAGCATGTCGTTACCGTGGAGGACGGCGTCATACAAGGCGGTTTGGGAAGCGCTGTATTAGAGTACTTTGCCGACAAGGGCTATAGCGCACGCGTAACGCGTTTGGGCATTGACAACCGGTTCGTTGAGCACGGCTCAACACAAGAATTATACCACTTATTGAGATTAGACGAAGAAGGGTTATGCGAATCATTATTGCAGGTGCCGGCGATGTAGGCACCCACTTGGCCAAACTGCTGAGTCGCGAGAACATAGACATAAGCCTCCTGGATGAGAATCAGGAGCGACTGGGTGTGCTGGATGCTAACTATGACCTGCTGACCAAAGCCGGCAGTCCGACCAGCATCCATGACCTGCAAGACATCGGTGTTCGCGATGCCGACCTGTTTATCAGCGTCACCCCTCAAGAGTCAGAGAACATGACAGCCTGCCTGATTGCCAATCAGTTGGGCGCCAAGAAGACTCTGGCGCGCATAGACAACTACGAGTACCTGCTCCCCGAAAACCGCCAGTTCTTCGAGAAGATGGGACTCAACCACCTGATATACCCGGAGGTCCTCGCAGCCAATGAGATAGCAGAGTCGCTCCG
Source organism: Paludibacteraceae bacterium (assembly GCA_017483945.1). GTDB lineage: Bacteria > Bacteroidota > Bacteroidia > Bacteroidales > Paludibacteraceae > Colicola. Next base: position 31,576 of record JAFUUE010000038.1, read on the forward strand.
CACCAACTGGATGCGCTACCACTTACCGCTATGCGGCGGCAAACTGGAACTCTGTGTCGTACGCGTCCGCCAAGGTGCAGATGTGCTGGGCAAGTCCTTCGACTCCGGCTATTACGAGCACGGCCGCTATCGTATCGTCGCCATCAAGCGCGGCTCAGAGACGATTATCCCGCGCGGAACAGACCGCGTAGAGACTAACGATACCGTATATGCCGTATGTACCGAAGATAATAAGGACTTCCTGCGCGAACAGTTGGGTAAGTCCAAACGGGCGATAAGCAACGTCATCTTCTTCGGAGGTAGCCGTATCACACAGAAAGCGGCACAGTCATTGGGCAATGAATATAACATCAAGATATTCGAGGCCGACAAGGACCTCTGTTATAACCTGAGCCAGAAGTTGTCGAACGCCCTCATCATCAACATCGACGGCACGGATATGGATGCGCTCCGCGAGGAGGGAATCCAGGACGCAGATGCACTGGTGGCCGTGACTGAGAGCAGCGAAGCCAATATCTTCGCCTGCCTTACAGCCAAGCGCTTCGGTGTCCGGAAGACAATCGCCGAGGTAGAGAACATCGACTATATCCCGATGGCAGAGGGATTGGATGTGGGAACGGTAATCAACAAGAAGACTATCACCGCAAGCTACATCTACCAATTGCTGCTGAATGCCTCCGTCCTGAACGTACGCAACCTGACCAGCGCGGATGCCGAGATAGTGGAGTTCGCCGTGACAGAGAGCAGCCGCATCACACGGGGCAAGATTCGCGAGATGGGACTGCCCTCCGACGCCAACATCGGCGGTATCGTCCGCGCGGGAGAAGGCATACTGGTCAATGGTGAGACGCAGATTCTACCGGGCGACCAAGTGGTCGTGTTCTGCAAGAGCCACGTGCTACGCGAGTTAGAGAGATTCTTCAAATGACACGGACATTCAACACACGAATCGTTGCACGCACGATGGGAGCCCTGCTCCTCATCGAGTCGGTATTCATGGCTATTGCCACCGGCGTGAGCATGTGGTACGGCGATGCGGACAGCGACTCCTTCCTCGTCTCGACGATTATCACGATGTCTGTCAGCCTATATGGTTTCCTGTTCGGCCGCAAAGCCGATGCACGTGTGGGCGAGCGGGAGGGCTACGTGATTGTGGCCTGTGTGTGGATTGTCTGCTCCATGTTCGGGTTGCTGCCCTATTACCTCAGCGGGCAGATTCCCGACCTGACCGATGCATGGTTTGAGACCATGTCGGGCTTCACGACAACAGGAGCGACCATCCTGCCCGACATTGAGCAACTGACGCACGGCGCCTTGTTCTGGCGTGCCACAACCCAGTGGTTAGGAGGCATGGGCATCATCGTGCTCAGTCTGGCACTACTCCCCATGTTCGGCTTGAACGGAATGCAACTGTATGCCGCCGAGATGAACGGCCTCAGTTATGAGAAACTGTCGCCGCGTATCTCCGACACGGCACGCCACCTGTGGCTGACGTATATCCTGCTTACCGTCGGCCTTGCTCTGCTCCTGTGGATAGAGCGCATGCCCATATTCGACGCTATCTGCCACGCGCTCACCACCATAGCCACCGGCGGATTCTCTACGAAGAACTTGAGTATTGCCTACTATAGTCCGCTCATTCAGTACACGATTGCGCTCTTCATGTTGCTCTCCGGCCTGAACTTCGGCCTGATTATATTGCTCTTCCGCGGCAAGCCCAGGCGCTTGTTCCATGATGAAGAGACGCGTTGGTATCTGTCCGCCGTGGCTGCCGTCACCCTGGTCCTGACGATAGGCCTGAGCGTAGTGCACCTGCAGTACACCGGCGCGGTGACATGGCAGTCGCTGGAGCAGGCCTTCCGTGAGGGACTCTTCACCACCATCACCACGATGACCAGTTCGGGCTTCGGTATCACGGATTATATGCAATGGACTTCGTTCCTGTGGGTGATAGTGTTCTTCCTCATGTTCACCGGAGCCTCCTCCGGCAGTACCAGCGGCGGCATCAAGTGGGTGCGCATTCTCATCTTTGCTAAGAGCGGTGTGGCCGAGTTCAAACGGCGCATTCACCCGAATGCCATCGTGCCCATCAAACTCAACGACAAGCCGGTCTCCCAAGGGACTATCAATAATGTCATGGCCTTCATGGTGTTCTACATCATGATCCTGGTGGCTACCACCCTGGCTTTCTGCGCCGTAGGTGTGAATTTCGACGAGTCTGTCGGCGCCGCAGTCAGTGCGTTGGGTAATATCGGGCCGAGCATCGGCCAATACGGTCCCGCCGGGACATATGCTGATTTTCCGGCGGTGGGCAAGTGGGTTATGACGCTGGCTATGTTGATTGGTCGTCTGGAAATCTTCACGATTCTGCTTCTATTCTCCAAGTCCTTATGGAAAAAATAAGGCCGAACGCCATATTAACCGCTTGCTTCATATGGGTGTGCATCGCAGTCATGGCGGCGCTGAGCGCGTTATGGCCGGAACAGGGGCTGCCAATCGGGGATGCGACACTACGCTGGCCCACACTGGCTCAGGTCTTCCGCACCTCCTCTACCCCCGACAATCCCGCTCCTCTTGTTACCGAAGACGTCCTTGTGGCAGACAGTGTGTCTGTTGCGCAGGAGGCGGCAGACAGCGTGGCAAGCATGCCTGTAGCGGCAGAGAGGCCGCTTGTCCGCCTCGATACGACGGCGGCTCCCGTCCGTCAGGAGGCCGGGGCCTTAGTGGCTTTTGCTTCGGCGCTGAAGCATGCCGATGCGGAACAGGTGCGGGTAGTCCACTACGGCGACTCGCAGATAGAAGAGGACCGCATCACAATGGTGCTCCGTGAGCACCTGCAAGCGCTATACGGAGGAGGCGGAGTCGGCTTAATCCCTCTGCATCAGACGATTCCGACGAGGACACTGCATCAGGTCCTCACGATGAACGGGGCTGTACAAACGCCGAGCCAAGGGCCGAGGCGCTATATCGTGTACGGCCCGCGTAGCATGCGCCGCGAGGACAGGCACTACGGCCCTATGGGACAGGTGACCCTGATGGACGACGGCGTGTGCAAGGGAAGCGAGGATATAAGCCTGTTTGTCGAACCAATGGCGCCCAAGAAACAAGGCTCCGAGCAGTATTTCAGCCTGATACGGCTGTTTGCGACGGATAGTATCCTCTGCGCGGTAGAGGGCGACAGCCTGCGTCAGACAGCTCTGCTACGCGTGGCAGACAGCACCCGCACCTGCCGCCTCCGCCTGGCGGGCAGAGGGGAAGTGTATGCGCTGTCCTTGGAGACGGAGAGAGGAGTCATCGTAGATAACATCCCTATGCGCGGAAGTTTAGGCACAGTGTTCACGGAGATAGACCGAGAGCAGTTGCAGGGCTTTTACGCAGAGACGAACACACGGCTGATTATCATGCAGTTCGGCGGCAATTTCATCGCTCAGGCCAAGTCGGAAGGCAGTGTGTATGCCGCCGTTCGCGGCTTGCGGCAGCAGGTCGCATACTTGAAAGAATGCGCCCCGCAGGCGTCGTTCCTGTTCATCGGACCGAGCGACATGCTGATCAATCAGGACGGACAGCAGGAGAGCAATCCGTATGTGCCCCTGATGGACCGCAGTCTGTCGCGTATGGCAGAGGAAGAGGGCATCGCCTATTGGAGCCTGTATCGAGCGATGGGCGGCACGGGGAGCATGGTGCATTGGCAGGAGATTGGGCTGGCGGGCAGCGACGGGGTGCATTTCACCCGCAGCGGTGCCAAGCGGGCAGGCGAGTTGCTATGGAAATGGTTGGAACCGCAACTGGCGGAAACAGACGAAGAAACGCATGAGACTCAGGAGGCGCTCCCCGAATAACATACTAATCACATACTAATCACATACTAATCACATACTATTACTACGGGATAGATACACGATAGATAAGCAGTGGAATTGATACGTCACATATTTGCCTTCAACAGCAGCAGTCCGTTGCTGTTCACTCAGTTCTACTTCTGGGCGTTTTTTGCCATCGTTTATACGGTGTTCGCTTGGATAGTGAGCGGTCGCGGAGGACAAGGCCGGACACATCTGCGCAATGTTTTCCTGCTGTTTGTCAGTTGGTTCTTCTACTATAAGACGAGCGGACTGGCGTTGCTGATACTGCTGTTTGTGACATTGAGCGACTGGTTGATAGCGCGTCGCATCGACCGGGCGCAGGGAAACGGACACGCGGGAGCGGCACGGGGCTGGCTGATACTGAGCGTGACGCTGGACTTGGGACTGCTGGCCTATTTCAAATACGCATGGTTCTTCACGAACATGGTCAATGACCTGTTTGGAACAGGTTTTGCCGTATTCGACATCTTTGCTTGGCTGGGCAACGGCGGTTCGACGGCCGGCCGCTTCAGCGTGGACAGCATCGTGCTGCCGGTCGGCATATCCTTCTATATATTTCAGGTAATCAGCTACACAGCCGATGTGTATGCCCGTCGGATACGCCCGGTGGCGAACATCTTGGATTTCGGCTTTTACGTCTCGTTCTTTCCCCAACTGGTCGCCGGTCCGATTGTGCGTGCAAGCGAGTTTATCCCGCAGTTATACAAGCCGTTCCACCTGAGCCGGCGTCAGTTCGGCATAGCAGTCTTTTGGATACTCAACGGCTTGATTAAGAAGATTGTGCTGTCGGACTACCTGGCCGTCAATTTCATCGACCGTGTGTTCGACAATCCGCTGCTGTTCACGGGCTTTGAGAACCTGTCGGCACTCTTCCTGTACTCGCTGCAGGTCTATGCGGACTTCTCGGGTTACACGGATATCGCCATCGGCGTAGCGATGTTGATGGGCTTTTACCTGCCCCGCAACTTCGACTCGCCTTATAAAGCCCGCAACCCGCAGGAGTTCTGGCGGCGGTGGCACATGTCTCTCTCCCGTTGGCTGAAGACCTATCTGTATATCCCGCTGGGCGGCAACCGCAACGCGACGTTCGGCACATACTTCTGGATTGTGACCATAGCGCTGGTGGCGCTCATCCTGACCGGTTCGTGGGCGGCCGGCATAAGCATCGCAGGTATCGGTCTGGTAGTCACGCTGGTAGGATGGCTTCGCCCGGAACGGCGCAAGAAGATATACGCGAACCTCAACTCGTTCATCACGATGCTGCTGGGCGGTTTATGGCATGGCGCCAGTTGGAACTTTATGATTTGGGGCGGCCTGAATGGTATCGGCATGATAATCAACAAGCTCTGGCGCGACATGGGTTGGCATTGGCGCATGCTGCTGCTCACCGTGGTGGCGGGTGCTCTATGCATATGCCGTCACAAGTGGCCGCTGCCGGTGCTCAATCTGTTCGCGATGTGGGGGCTGATAGTGTGGACGGGAACGCTGGTTCAGTACGTATGGCACCTGCTCGGCGCCACCAAGCGGACGGGGCTCTCGACCCTGGCCGACCGTCTGGGCACGGCATGGGCCATTGCGCAGACATTCACGTTCATCACCTTTACCCGCCTATTCTTCCGCTCGAGCAGCAATCTGGATCCCCAGACGGCCAATCAGGAAGCGTGGGAGACGGCGCAGAACATGGTGGGACAGATTGGCGGAGCATGGAACAGTGCGGTCATCCCGGACGTATTGTGGGAGTATCGGTACGTGATGGTACTATTCGTGATAGGCATGGTCATTCACTGGCTGCCCGCGAAATTCAAGCAGTGGTACCGCATCAATTTCGCGATGTTGCCTGTAGGCGTCATCGGGGCGGTGGTCGTCGTGACGGTGTTCATTATCTATCAATTCATCACAGCGGGGACACAACCCTTCATCTATTTCCAGTTCTGACATGACAATCATCGGCATCACAGGAGGTATCGGCAGCGGCAAGTCCTATGTCTGCCAGGCGCTTCGCAAGCGAGGCTATGCGGTATATGACACAGACAGCCGCGCGAAGACGCTGATGGTTGAGGATGCGCAGGTGCGGGCAGAGCTGATTGCGCTCTTTGGCGAGGAGGTATTCCGCGGAGGCGAGTTGGACAGGAAGCGTGTAGCGTCTATCGTGTTCCATGAGCCGGAGCAACTGAGCCGCCTGAACGCCATCGTGCATCCGGCCGTGATTGCCGATGTGCAGCGTTGGGCGGAGGAGCAGAGAGGCGACTGCTGCTTTGTGGAGAGCGCCCTGCTCTACCCGAGCGGCCTGGCCCGGCTGTGTGACCGCATTGTGATAGTGAGCACGCCCGATCCGACGCGTATTGCGCGCATTCTGGCACGCGACTATGCCGGTGCCGACACCACGCAGAATCGACATCATATACAGGCTCGCATCCGCGCACAGGCGGCGTACTACGAGCCGGAGGTACCGGCCGACCTGCTGCTCAACGGAGACGGGAGCATCCCTATTGAAGAGCGGATAGAGCAGATATTACGACTCGTTAAAATATAGCATAACATGATAACCTTTTTAGTTTCTTTAGCATTGCTTGTGGCGGGCTATCTGAC
>JAFUUE010000039.1 GCA_017483945.1 Paludibacteraceae bacterium
AATTAGTTACTCCCATCACACGCACCCCCTGCCATACTCCCCCCACCGGCCGCTTCGCTCCCTCTCCCACCGGCCGCATGCACCTCGGAAATATCTGGGCGGCACTCCTCTCCTGGCTCTCCGCCAAGAGTCGCGGCGGACGCTGGGTCCTCCGTATCGAGGACATCGACCCCCAGCGCTCACGCCCCGAGTACACGCGCTGGATTGAAGACGACCTTCAGTGGCTCGGACTGACCTGGGATGCCGAGTTTATCCAGTCCGAGCGAACCGACCGCTACGAGCAGGCCCTCAGCCTCCTCACCGACCAAGGCCACACCTTCCCCCTCTTCCGCAGCCGCCACGAGCGCCTCGCCTCCTCCGCCCCCCACACCCTCACCCCGACCCACCCCCCACACACACCCACCTCGAACACACCCACCTGGGACGCGGGCGGCTCGCCCGCGATTCGCCGCCAAACGGCGACCCATGAGACCGCCGCCACGGCCCTCCGCCTACCCGACACCGCCATCACCTTCAACGATGGACTCTACGGCCGGCAGACACTCCCACTCGACCCCGCCTACGACATGATCCTCCGCCGCGCAGACGGCGCATGGGCCTACCAACTCGCTGTCGTCGTGGACGATGCCGACATGGGCATCACCGAGGTCGTGCGCGGACGCGACCTGCTCACCTCCGTCCCCCGCCAACTCTACCTCTACACCCTCCTCGGACTCACTCCGCCCGACTTCATCCATATCCCGCTCCTCGTCAACGCACAAGGACAGCGCCTCTGCAAGCGGGATAAGTCGCTCGATATGAGTGTCCTGCGCTCCCAATATACGCCCGCCGACATCCTCGGCCGACTGGCTCATGCCGCGCGCCTCATCCCCACCCCCGAACCCCTCACGGCACAACAACTCCTCCCCCTCTTCCGCTGGGACCATATCCCCACCGCCGATATATGCTTCTGACCGTCTTCCCCATACCCGTCCCGCCCGCCGAGCACGACCTCGCTCCGCTACTGCCCCTCTTACCCGAATGGAGACGCGAGCAGGCCCTCCGCTTCCGCCACACCTTCGGCCAATACGCCTGCGCCAAGACATGGCTCCTGCTCCTCGACCTCCTCGCACGGCAGACCCGGTGCACCCTCGACGAACTGCGCACATGGCCCGTGGCCTACAACGACTACGGCAAGCCCTTCTTCCCCGGCCACCCCGACTGCTGCTTCAGCATCAGCCACTGCCGCACAGCCCTCGCCGTCGCACTCGACAACCGCCCCGTCGGGGTTGATGTCGAGCATATACGCCCGGCCGAAGACTCCCTCATCGCCCGCACCATGAGCAGCACCGAGCAGGCGCAGATAGCCGCCGACCCCGCACCCGAACGGGCCTTCACCGCCCTCTGGACACGCAAGGAGGCCGTGCTCAAACTACGGGGAACAGGTATCATCGACGACCTCCACAACGTCCTCACCGACACTACCGGCATACATATCGACACGCACGCGCACAATACCTATATATACTCCCTCGCCCAAACCATCTCAAACAACTCTAAACAACTTTAAACCATTTCAAACAACTTTAAACAACTTTAAACCATTTCAAACAACTTTAAACGCCTCCTTGCGCCCCTCTATACCCTACATACAGGCCTGCTTCGACGACTACAACGCCCGCTTCTTCCGCTCCGAACTGCCTCCCGTACCTATCCGGCTGAGCAACGCCAAAGGCTTCCTCGGCAAACTCACCTTCACCCGAAGGCGCACCTCCCTCTTCGGACCCTACCGCAATACGGACTTCGTGCTGCGTATCAACACACGCATCGACCTCCCCGAACCGGTCGTACAGGACACTATCCTGCACGAGATGATTCACTACTACATCGCCGTCCGCCAACTCCGAGACACCGCCACCCACGGCACGCTCTTCCGCCGCGAGATGCAACGTATCAACGCCGAGGGCAATCGTCATATCACTATCTCACACCGCCTCTCTCCCGACGAGCAACAGCAGTCCCTCGTCCGCAAAGGACGGCTCGTCGCACACGTCTTCTTCCGCGACGGCTCCATCGGCATCAAGGTCCTCCCCAAGCAGATTCCTCTCCTCCTCGACTGGCAACGACGCGCCCGCCGCGCCTTCCCCATCGACCATATCGACTTCTACTACACCGACCATCTCGCCTTCGCCCCCTTCCCCGCCTCCACAGCCCTCCGCATCTACTCGGCCCACTCCCTCCCCGCCGATACCTTCTCTCAGGCCCACCGACTCCTCATCACCCCCGACGGCGTCCGCCTCTCCCTCAACCCCGCCAACCCCCTCCGCTGGTAACCCGTACCTTTTCCGCGTGATTACCGCGTGATTAACGCGTGATTAACGCGTGATTCGCCTACCGCCGCCCCTCTTTCGGCCATCCTCCGCTCCCCCTTCGCCCCACCTGGGACGCGGGCGGCTCGCCCGCGGATGCGCCTCCGGGCGCAGAACACCATCGGTATATCTGTGTTCTTCCCCTCCCGGCTCGCCCGCGATTTCTCAGTCTCGCTCACATCCCCTACCCGCATGACACAACGAAGGGGCGCCATGAGGCGCCCCTTCCGTACCTGACCCGTACCTGGCCCGTACCTGAGCCGATAGTTATAGTCTCTCCATCAACTCCATACACATGCGGGAGTTATGGTATGGGCATTTCCAGAAACCGGCCTTGTCGTTCTCGCGGTCGATAGAGCCGTCGGGCAGGATCGCCCAGTAGAACTCGCCGTGCTCACGGTCAATGAGATGGGTCGTGAGGTAATCCCATGTGCGTTGCGCGCGTTTGAACCACGTCTCGTCACCGGTGAGTTGCCACTGATCCACGAAGCCCACTACCGCTTCGCACTCCACCCACCACTGCCTCGAAGCGTCTTTGTCTTCGTGTTCCATCGAACCGTCGGGCTGAAGACCTTCAAGCGATGCCTCAGCGATGCGGGCGGTAATCTCGCTCACAGTGCTTTCGACTTTCGACTTTCGACTTTCGACTATAGAAGCCTCATTCAGCAGCCATGCCGCTTCGATGTCATGACCATAAGACGCAATGTCACGGCGCCCATTCCATTTGTCATCAAAGAAACAGTCTACATGTTGGTTCTCTGGGTTATAGAGGCGGTCGGTGAAGATAGAGATTAACCTCACAATACACTGGCGCAAAGACTCATCCGGCCAGATACGGTAGAGGTTGGTATAAGGTTCCAGAATATGCAGGTGAGTGTTCATCGTGAAGGCGGCGTTCTCATCCTTGTCGGAAAGGCGCATGTCTGCTATCGGCTGCCATTCGCGTGTCAGCGCCTCTACATAGCCCTCTATCGGCTTTTGACTTTCGACATTTTTCGGAGTGCCCGTAAGCACCTTTTGACTAACAAAAGCATGGTCTTCGATATCATGGAAAAGCCGGATAGCAACAGCCTTCGCTTCCTCGTCACCCGTAGCACGCGCGTACTCGGAGAAACCATAAATCATAAAACCGATAGCGTAGGTCTGCTTCTTGGTATCCAGCGGCGACCCGTCGGCATGGAGCGACCAGTAACATCCGCCATGCTCCGAATCCAAGAAATGCGCAAGGATATACTCTTTGGCACGCGTGGCCATCGCCAGATATTCGGGCTTTCCGAGTACCCGATAAGCCGCTGAGAAAGTCCATAGGATGCGTGCATTGAGCACCGCTCCTTTTTCCGCGTCGGGATGCAAGGTGTTCTGCCCGTCTATGCGGCCGTAGAACCCACCTCGCTGGTTATCCACCATCCGTTCCTGCCAAAAGCGCAGGATATCATTTTCCAGCACCTGCTGTGCCGCTGATTTGCTAAGCATGTTGTCGTTGTTTGAAATCCGCTGCAAAGGTACAAAAAAACACGGATATACACTGACACTTTTTTGTCTCTTTCTGTCACATGGCAACAGAAGTGTCCCAAATGCCGACCTTGACTTGTCGGATGCCACTGTTCCGCAACACCTCATGCACAGCATGGTCGTCAAATTCTTGTGTTGCCATAGTCTGTCATTTTACCGTTTTGTTGACAGGCTGACAAGAGAAATGTTACGGTTTAAGGAGATTAATCGGAATAACATAGACCCCATCCTGACGCTGATAGGCATAAGAGCCTATGCCTATGACAACCATCTTGAATGTCGGTGCTTTCATCCTACTTGTGTCGATGTTAGCGGCTAACTTGTTGAGCGTGGCAGCCCCGGCATCAATATTATCCGTGCCACCCAATTTGACTTCAATCAACCCATATGAGCCGTCTCTACGATGAAGAACTGCATCACATTCGAGTCCGTTGGCATCGCGATAGTGGTATATTTGTCCGTTCAAAGCGTCAGCATAGACACGCAAATCACGAACTACAAGATTCTCAAACAGCAGCCCGAATGTCTGCAAGTCGTTAATCAAATCATTCGGTCCGATGCCTAAGGCTGCGGCAGCGATACTCGGGTCAACGAAATAGCGAGTGTCGGATGTGCGTATAGCCGTTTTGCTTCTCAGATTAGGATTCCAAGCCTCGGAATCCTCAATGACGAATATTTTACGCAACGCGTCCGCATAATCTATAACTGTATCTTCGTTGAGCGTTTGGCTGTCGTGTTGCAACATATCCGCTCGTAAGGTGCTGTATGGTGTCTGGGCTGCGATGTTACGTGCGTACGAGCGTAGTAACATGCGCGCGCGTTCCGGACTGCGTTTGACATCATCCACGCGCTGTATATCCGTACTCGTCACAGCTTCATAATAATCAATCGCTTGGTCTAAAGCCAACTCACCGGACAACAAAGTGGCTTGTGGCCATCCTCCACGACATGTTAGGAATGCCAACTGTTTCAAATCGTTTTCGCAGTGTAACACTTCCATTTGCAAGCCATCAAACATGGCAGACAAACTGATGCGTCCATCACTCTCTCCGGACTCCCATAAAGACATCGGTCGCATACGTAAGCGTCCTATACGCCCTGTACCGCTATGGCGCGTCTTTTCTTTAGGCGGAACGGCTGAGCCGGTAAGAATAAACTGCGCGAAATCCGAGCGTTTGTCAACCTCGGAACGGATACTATCCCACAAGGCAGGCAAGGTCTGCCATTCATCAATTAGACGGGGAGTACTTCCCTCTAACAAGGCTGATGCACTAAGTGCAATCATTTGCTCGCTCTGATTAAAAACATTTGAGTCTCCAAGGTCCAGAACACTTTTAGCCAGTTGCTTGGCAGTAGTGGTTTTTCCACACCACTTTGGTCCTTCTATAAGAACAGCCCCTTTTCCTTGCAGTTTGCGCTCTAAAAGTGCGTCCGCGACACGTTGTTTGTAAGCCATGATAATCTACTTGTAAGAAAACGCTGCAAAGGTACGAAAAAAAAATGATACTTGCAAATACTTTATGTACTCTTTCCGAAGATTGTGGCATTTCTGTTCCGAAGATTGTGGCATTTCTGTTCCGAAAGTTGCGGGAGGCACATTCTCTGCTTTTCTCATGTCAGTCTGTCAAAGATCGTTCATTTTGATTTGGAGTTGCGCCACTCTTGCACTAGTTCAACCTTTCAAAATCCATGCCCCTCTATATATTTTCTTTCATTTTTATTGCTTAATTGCCGATTATTAAGATTTGCGGCTCTGGTGAGCCGTACTATGTAGGCGTGAAGCGGCACACACTAGACAACCTAGATAACCTAGACCGCTTACGCTATCCTAGCAGAACTAAAGGTTCTAGGGTGAAAGGTGGCACCGGTCGGCAGAGCCGATGTCCGAATACAAATCTTAGCCGAAGGCACGATTATTACGGGCGAAACGGACGAAGGAGGAAAGCGGCTATGGCATAGCCGCAAAACAAACATAGAGAGCGGCGAATAGTATTCGCCTGAAACGGACGCTTGTAAAGCCCGATTCAATCAAGCACAAAGGAAGAAAGTATGATTAAAATGAGTTACACAAAAATATGTAAATATGTGTTCATGATCTAGGTCTTATTTGGTATATGCCGGCTAATATATCTGCTGCCAAGAGGTTCCACAAATGCCACCGAGTAAACAAACATCTTGATAAAACAGTCAGGTATGGGCGGACAAACTGCAAATCATTCCAGTTGTTATGTACCATTTCATAAAAACGCTTGCGTTCCTTATGGCTTGTACGCATAAGATCAATGACGAAAGAGTTAAAATAGCGTTTTACCATTAGCCAACAAGCATCTTGCAACTCTCCTTTGGGAATTTGAGGAGCGAAGTTCATGACATCCTTGCCTGCCACAAAGGCATACTGATAAATATATTCTGCCGGATGAGAGGTATTATAAATTTCCGTAATAGACTGAGAATTTACTCTGTAACAATAACCGATTTTATCTGTAGAAAGTACTTTTTCTGCCTCAAATAATGCTTGAGGGGCATAAACGGTGTCTTCCCATAATACTTTTTCAGGAAAGTCTATATGAATAGTTTTTAGATATTGCGTCCTATATAAGTAACTCCAAACATATCCCATTATGTAATACACATATCCAGTTCCCCAAGTTTGTTTTATATACGATATTCCAGGTAAACAAGACTTATTTTGAGGATGAGATTTTCCCTCCATAATAACTTTGTTATCATTGTTAAATCGTCTAAAATTGAAAGCTAGTATATCTGGCTTGTATTGCTTCAACAAACCGATAAACTCCACTAAGCAGTTATCAGCAATTTTGTCGTCAGAGTCTATATACCATACATATTCTCCCTTAGCATGGTTGAAGCCAACATTTCTGGCCCCGCCTAACCTTAAATTCTCTTGATTAATAATCAGCGATAGATTAGAATGCTTTGCTTGATATTGTAAGACAATATCCCGAGAATGGTCGGGTGAACAATCATCAACACAGATAACTTCAAATTCTGTTTCCGGCACCGCTTGGTTATAGATGCTATCCAAACACTGACCGATAAATTTCTCTACTCCGTAGAACGGAACAACAAATGAGACATAGACCATAAAAAACGCGGATTTCTTTAATTACTTATCCGTCGTTTGAGGTCGTAGGAATTACCCGTAATGTCGAACAAGAAATGCAGAAACCCACGTTGCGTATATAGCCACAAACGCATACTAATGATAGTACACGTGTGCGATAAAATACGCTTATGAGCATCTACTTAGACTTGCTTTTGAACATTACTGTTGAAAGTTCCTACGTTTCAAACGATCAAAAACAAGCGTTGGTAAACGCTTTTATTAAAATCTGTTATCGCGCGTCGCTACGCGCGAGTGTTCCGAATTTAACGTCTCGGAGCAGAGACGGTAGTACTTAGTTTGCCATCAGTTGGCGTTGGACGCTGCCGATAGTGGTACAATGGATAATCGGCATATCACCTGCATTGTGCTGACGAGGCAGAAAACGACCTTTGATAACAGCAGAGAGCATCTTCTTTACAAACGGCTCTATGTTAATTAAGTCCACATGCATATCGCTATGCGTAAGGTTATAGAGTTCGTCCGCCGGTTGCAAGTTCGCAGCCAAACGCTCCATCATCTGACGCGTGTGCAGTTCCGCGCCATATTGCTCTTGTATATTGATAATCTGTTTCATTAACCGCTTTGCAACTTCCGGCTGCAAAGGTAGTGTTTTTTTTGAGATATGCAAGTTTTAGGGAGGGAAAGTGAATTTAGGCATTTTGTACGGGAATTGTACGGGAATAGGGACGCCATGTGGCTGCCTCACGGCTGCCACATGGCGGTCTCACTACTATGCTGTGTTAATCCTGTGTTAATCCTGTGTTAATCCTGTGTTGGAGACAGCGGACTTATTGGGCACGCTGGACTTTGAGTTGGGCATCGATTTGTGCCATCCTGGCACTGGTCAGCGGATAGAATGAGACAACCAGCACCGCAATGACACTTACCGCAGCGGGTATAAAGGACATGAGGCAGCGCAGGCAGGTCAGAGCCGCTTCGGGCTGACCGGCAAAGTCCGTTGCAGAGGTCAGTGCAGGGTCGGTGATATATCCGCAGGCGGCGAGGAGCCAAAGTGCCGCCGAACCGCCGATGGCACCGCCGAACTTCTGCGCCATGGATGAAGACGAGAAGATGAGTCCCGTAGAGGCGGTCTTGAACCGCTGCTCGGCGTAGTCACTCACATCAGCGTACATCGACCATACCAACGGCGACATGACGCCGGTAAGCATGGAGATGAGCACTTGGGCAATGAGCATGAGCCAGAAGCCCGTAGCCGAAACAGGGATAAAGAAGAACAGAACGGACAGGACGCACAAACCGGCGTTGACGGCGATGAAGGTAGTCTTCTTGCCGAAACGACCTGCAAGGGGTACGCAGAGCGCGACGCCTATCATGTTGCTTACTTCGCCTACCGCCAAGAACAAACCGGCATAGAAGAGAAATTGAAAATTGAAAGTTGAAAGTTGAAAGTTCAACGTGGCCCCTTGTGGGATGATGTCAGCAAAATAGTATGCCACCGTTGCGCCGCGGACAGTGCAGAAGAGATTGAAGCACAAGGCTGCGCCGATGAGCAGCCACCACGGTTTGTTCTGCAGCAGGGCTTTGAAGTCCGAACCGATAGAGACCGTAGAGACCGTCTTCAGCTCTTCCTTCGTGAGCAGGAAACAGCAGATGAAGAGCACAAAACAGCAGGCGGCAATGACCACCATTGCCCAGAACCAGCCCTGCGGGCTGTTATAGCCGCCGAGGGCGTTGCAGAGCGGCTCCCAAAGGAAGAGCGCAAGGAACGAACCGCCGTAGGCAAAGAACATACGGAAGGACGAATAGACGGTCTTCTCCTGACTGTCCTCCGTCATCACACCTAACATCGCGCCGTACGGCACGTTGATACCCGTATAGACGGTCATCATAACGATATACGTGACATACGCCCAAATGAGTTTAGCCCCGTAGGACCAGTCCGGTGTGGTGAACAGCAGGATTCCTGCAACGGAGAACAACGGTGCCACAAAGAGCAGGTACGGACGGTACTTGCCCCAGCGCGTCTGCGTACGGTCGGCCAGGACACCCATCATCGGGTCGCTCACCGCATCCCATATACGCGTCACCAGCAGGATAATGCCGGCGTCCGTAAGGCTCAGGCCGAAGATATTGCTGTAGAAGAACGGCAGGTAGTAGGAGAAAATCTTCCAGAACATCGACGAAGACATATCGCCGAAGCCGTAGCCAACGTGGCGAAGCCACTTACTATTTACCATTTTGTCATTTACCATTTGGACATTTATTTAGTCATTGGGGCATTTCATTTTTATCAATGAGGGCGTTGATGGTAGCCACAGAGGCACCTGTGGTAAATCCGTCTTCGGGTGTATGCAGACAGTAGTCAACGAGTTGTTCAATAGTGGAGGTGGCCACATGCAGACGCGTGTCCGAAGAAGCATAGTAGATGAACACTCTGCGGTCATCCTTTGTACATTGTACATTGTCCCCTTGTACCTCTTCCACAATCCATCCGTTGGAGAAGACGACATTGCCCACATCGCCGACATACTCGTCGCGCTCGGGCACCATGAACCACCCTCCGGGGCGGGCGATGACGCGAGTGGGGTCGTCCAATGCGGTCATATACATATAGAGCACATAGCGCAGTCCGTCCGCTGTACCACGGACACCATGAGCGAGGTGCAGCCAGCCCTTGTCGGTCTTGATAGGTGCGGGGCCTTCGCCGTTCTTCACCTCATAGACAGTGTGGTACTGACGAGAGTAGATGATGCGCTCGTTGCGCACCTCCGCATGCGTGATGTCGGGGCAAAGCGTCCATCCGATACCCCCGCCCTTGCCGGTCTCGATAAAGCCGTCTTGAGGTCTTGTGTATAAAGCATACCGGCCATCGACGAACTCCGGATGCAGCACGACATTACGCTGCTGGCACAGCGAACGCAAATCATCCAGTCGCTCCCAATGAACGAGGTCCTTGGTGCGTGCGATGCCTGCCGCAGCAGTGGCAGCCGAGGTGTCAAAAGGCCTGGTGTCATCATGACGCTCCACGCAGAACACGCCGTATATCCAGCCGTCCTCGTGACGCGTCAGGCGCATGTCATAGACATTGGTCGCCGGCGGGTTATTGCCGTCCGGCATGGTAATCGGGCGGGGCCAGAAACGCCAGTTGTCTATACCGTTCTCGCTCTGCGCCACGGCGAAGAACGACTTGCGGTCAGCTCCTTCCACGCGTGCCACGACGGTGTATTTGCCCTCAAACAGGATGGCACCCGCATTGAGCACCGCGTTCATCATGATGCGTTGCATCAGGTAGGGGTTGTCCTGCTCGTTGAAGTCATACCGCCACTCGAGCGGAGTATGTGCTGCAGTCAGAATAGGGTAACGGTACTTAGTGTAAATACCATTGGAGAATTCCACAGGCTCATTGGAGCGTGTCAGAAGCGCTTCATGCGCCTTGCGCAAAGCCGCTATTTTGTCAGTATAAGTCATAGTTTTTATAATATATTATGCCTTTTCGGCGATTAATGATGAATCATGTTATCTCTGAAGAATCTCATCCAATCATCGTACCACGTGTCGGCTGCCCGGTGTTTCCTCTCAGGGTTGATACGCAGCTCTTTGATGACAGACCGGACATTGTTATAGGGTGCTATATTGGTATGCGGAGGGCAGACATCGTCCTGCAGCCCGATACAGGCTATCACAGGACACGTGATGCGTACAGCCAGGTTCTTGGTGTCGAAATAAGAGAGGAAAGCATACATACTCTCATCCGTCATGGTGCCTTGGTTGGCACGCGCCACATAGGCAGGCCAATGAACCGTAGCGAAATAGTCGGGATAGTCGCCCAGGAAAGCGATGGCGGGTGCTATGGCGCGGAACGGGTAATCGGACAATGCCGCAGCGGCATAGGTGAAAGCCCCGCCCTGACTATGCCCTTCGGCAAACAGGTTAGTCATGTCACTGGTCGGACGTGTCGCCATGAAACGGACGGCCTGCACACAATCCATAAAGGCACCGCGATAGTAATAACTATCCTTGTCGCCGAAGTGGAAGGCAAACCAGTCGCCATACGTATTGGTGAAATCGCCCTTGCCGTCCGGTTCGCGCTCCGAGGCCGCACGGTTGTTGATATTCTGCCCGCGAGTGGCCAGGAAGAACTCCGCATAATCCCGCTCCGCATCACCGGAAGCGCAATACGGAATAACATCCTGTCCTCCGGGCCGATAGCCGGAGTCATAACCTGCATAGTGGATTATGACGGGATGCTGCTTCCCGTCCTGCGGTTCGCAATAGTAGCCGCGAACGACGACCGGCTCTCCCGATAATCCGTCGGGGATAGAGTTCATCTCGACCAGATAGACCTTGCGTGCGGCAGTCGATTTAGAGGGTATCTCGGTGAGCACCGCATCCATCGGGATAGCCTCCAACTGCTGCTTGGCTGCTGCCCAGAAAGCATCGAAGTCCGGTCGGGCATCCGGCGCAGAGACTATTGCTGTAGGATTCACGCCGAAAGTAAAAGCACGGGCCAAATCGTCATTGACAAGGCAAACGGCCTTGTAAAACCCTGCGGGCAGAGTCATTGTCGTCGTGAAGGAGAAGTCTTTGGCCCCGTTGGCAGGTATAATGCCCGATTGGCGTAGGCCCTGAACGGCACGGAGTTGGTCGGTCGTTATCTCCACCTCTATATCGGCAGGCATAGGTTCGCTGTACGGATTCTCCACATGCACGACTATCGCAGGCCGGTCGCCGAACACCCAGTTGCCGGTCACCGGTACGGAGGCCATGAGCGGCTTGAGTTCTGCCGAGTCAAGCAGCAATACACCCGTCAGGGTATAATTACATCCCCCGACCCGTACACCCAGCTTCTGCAACTCGGTCAGCATGCGGGGAGTGACCCGATAATCATAATGCCGCCCGCAGATAGACGATAGCGGGGCATCTGCTAACTCTGCCCAGTCTTCCGCATTCTTCATCTGCAGCCGTGCATCCACTCCGATAGCCTCAAACTGAATACGGAGTACCTGCCCTGCCTGAGCATTCGCGAACGACGATGCATCCAGCCGGACAGACCGGCTCCAGTCGTTCGGCATAACCTGTGCGCCTGTCCATAGCGATACCGTTGCATCCGCCGGAACAGATGCATAAAGCATGGCTACGATGCTACATGTGATAATAAAGAATCTTCTCATAGTGAATATTGCCGGATTATGTGAATAGTTGTCGTATCGGATATAAAGACGGAGTTGAGTCCCTGCGGCTCTTGGGCGGGGTCGCCGGTGTAGTCATCTCCCGGGTGCCATTGGTTGTGAGCGGGCTGCGCGAGTCCGCCCCATGCCCAGAAGTTACAACCGGCTATCTCAGGTTGGTTTGGGACAAGGGAGAAGATATAGCGGTAATAGTCATCTCGCGCGGTGGTCGGCGTAGCGGGCGTAAGGGACATCTCGTCCCGCGGGAAACCGAACTCCTCGATGACGATAGGTTTGCGGAGGTCTTGCGCGATAGCAATGTGCGGCCGGAGATAGTCGGCTGTATTACGGATGGCTGACGGTAGGTCGTCGGTCAAACGCTCCTCGTGCGCCCACCCCCAGTTGTAGGGCCATATATGCACCGTCAGATAGTCGATATTCGGGTCGGCCGAGATGGTGTGATAGAGTGCCGAATCCATCTCGCATCCCCAGATGCCTTCACTACCGAGAGAAATCAGGTGGTTCTTATCCAACGAGCGGATGAGCGAGGAGGTGCAACGGAGCCATGCCGTAAAGGGGCGTTTCTCCTCCTCTCCGAACGCGCGAGGCTCATTGCCCACCTGCCAGGCCATGATAGCGGGGTCATTGACGTAAGGCACATGCGTATAACGGTTGGTGCGCGAAAGGATAAAACGCACATAGTCATAGAAGAGGTCTTGCGCCTGAGGAGAGCAAGAGAACTGCGCGGCATGACGCATGAATGCGGGGTAGCCGACCTCTTCCGGCCGCGGCGTCCGGCCATAGCCGGCGTGCTCCAGGTAGAAGCCATAGCCGCCTGACCACTCCCAGGCGTTGTTCAGATAGAGCACAGCGCGCATGTTGCGTTCAGACATCTGAGCGAGAAGATAATCCAGTCCGTCCAGAATCGTATCGTTATAGACGCCCGGGGCGACTTGCAAGGTCGGTTCCACCTTGGTCAGGACACCGCGTTCGCCGTCGGCACCGACGAGGATACGCAGGTTGTCTATCCCCAGAGCATGCAGGCTGTCCAGCTCGGCAAGCAGGCGCGCACGATTGCCGCCCTGCCCCTTGGAGCCCAGAATGGGACCATACCAGAAGTTCGCGCCTATAAAGTTATAGGGGCGTCCGTTGAGCCATAGACACGTGCCCTGTTTGCGGACGAAGGGCGAGGGAGCTATGTCGTTAAGAAACAGGACGGCGCTATCCCGGTAAACAGTCATAAACTCACGTGCAGACTCCGTACCGGGCACGGGGCCGAAATGCTCCTTGGCATCGGCGTTGCGCCATACAAGGGCGTAGCTGAGACCGCGGTCCTTGATGAGCGGAAGGAGTACACGCCCCCACCACGTGGGGTCAGGCATAGACTGCCGCCCGCATTCGGTAAGCGCAACGAGCTTATGATGCTGCTCACCATAGGCGCAGTAGAAATCCAAATCGGCACCCGTCTGACGAATATAATCCTCCTCCGTGCCCCATTGGTAGGCATCCAGACCTATCATGTCCACCCGCTCGTCACCCGGGTAGCGAAGCAGGAATTTCTCTTCCGTGAGCGAGCCGTCCATATTAGGCGAATAACACCACAGGAGAGAGGGACGCGCCAGGTAGTCCTGCGTCATGTTCCACAGGGCGCGGTATTCCTCGGGGGTGCAGTACTTCTCTCCCCACCAGAACCACGACCCGCTGTTCTCATGCCAAGGGCGGAAGATGAGCGGTATCGGATTGCCCTCATCGTCCGTAAGCGTTGATATAAAATCGCCTACCCGTGATAGCCATTCCATGAAGCGCGGGTGCTGTTCGCCGCCGGGAAGCACGGATGAGACCGTCCCGGACGTGACATCCCAGGCGGTGCCGGCCGGCCATTGTGCATCCATGGCGCCATCCGATGTGAGCGGGTTACGCGGATGCCAACTAAGGGTCACTATCCCCCCACGACGATGGTGCGCTTGTATCTCGGTACGCATACGATCGAAAGGGACAATGTCTAGGTTTGCTACGGAACCTACCTCTATTCCACCCAGGTCAAAACCCATCACGGCCGGGTAGTCGCCACAGGACTCCATCACATCACTCCGCCCCTCTTCGTATGCCCATTCCAGGCCATAGAGAGGGTCGTCCTGATGACCGAACATAACGCCCTGCTGCCGGAGAGAATCGAGCTGGGAGAGCAACTGCTCACGGGAACTCTGCGGCCGGGAGCAGGCCACAAGTACGAGGGTCAATAGTACGATGTACGATTGATGTACGAGGGGAAGAAAGCGTTTCTTCGCTGCAAGGGTGCGATTCATTTTATAGAAGTTCTTCATTTTAGTTCAAAGATACGGGATGGATAATCGTGGTTATACTCCGTCGAGAGTGGGATGTCCAGTCCGACGGACATGAGGTAGGCGCCGGTGAAGGACCGTCCGTGCAGCGCGCAGGGCTGTTCTCCATGGCGGATATTCTTCTCCGTCAGCGTGTAGGTGCGTTCGGGCTCCAATCCCGCCAGACGGATGCGGTGCCCCGCCTGCCTCATGAAGGACGAGAGTCCATAGGCGAAGAGGACAGCATGGTCCTTCGCATCGGACACGTACATCAGCGAGGCCACCTGTTGCTTCTCCGGTCCGGCAGCAGACTCATAGGGCGATAGCAGGCGGTAGAGGTTGCCGAGTTGGATAAGCTCGCGCAGTTCTTTGTAGTCATGAATGGCGGTAGTGCATTGTGCCCGTTCCTCGTCCGTCATATGGGCCGGTTGCAGTTCCATGCCGAGGCGTCCGGACATCGCCACGTCACAGCGGAACTTAACGGGGGTGGTACGGCCGGTCATGACATAGGGACTGCCGCCGATATGCTGCGCCATGGCGTTGGAGGGGAAGAAATAGGAGGTTCCCCACTGAATATACACCCGCTGCAGGGGGTCGTTGTTGTCGCTCACCCAGAACTCATCGAAATAGGGCATCAGGCCGTAGTTGGCGCGTCCTCCGCCCGAAGCGCAGTTCTGGATGACGACCTCGGGGTGCTTGGCGCGGATACGCTCCAGCGTCTTGAGCAGGCCGAGGTGGTAGTCCACATAGAGGTTCGACTGCTTGTCTTTTGGCAAATAGAGCGAGCCATAGTTCTGAATAGAAGCGTTCGCGTCCCACTTGATATAGGCAATCTCGGGGTTGTTGGTGAGGAGTGTGTCTATGAGGTTGAAGACGAAGTCCTGCACCTTGGGGTTGGTCATGTCGAGCACCAGTTGGGTACCGCCGCGACCGAGTTTGATGTCGCGTCCGCGGACTTGCAGTACCCATTCGGGGTGTTTCTCATAGAGTTCCGAGGTCGTATTGGTGGCCTCGGGCTCCAACCATATACCGAATTTGATATGCCGTTCACGAGCAGCGTCGGTAAGGGCTTTCAGTCCGCGGGGCAGCTTGCGGGTATCGACCCCCCAGTCGCCGAGTGCGGCGTTGTCGCTGTTGCGCTGATACTTGCCGCCGAACCACCCGTCGTCCATGACGAAGAGCTCCCCGCCGAAAGCGGCTATATCATCCATCATGGCGAGGATACGTTCCTCGGTGATGTCGAAGTAGATACCCTCCCAGGAGTTGAGGAGGATGTCACGTGTCGCCATTCCGTTATGGAGCATGCCGTCGGTACGTGCCCAGCGGTGGAAAGCGCGACTGATACCGCCCATTCCCTCGGGGGAGAAAGACAGCGCCAGGTGCGGGGTGGTGAAGGTTTGTCGGGGTGCCAGTACATATTCCGACGCCTGCGGGTCAATACCGGCAAAGAGTCGATAGGCAGAAGTCAAGAGACCGCTTGCGCTCAAAGCCGATTGAGTGGAGAGACGTATCTCGAAGTTGCCTGACCAGCAGAGGGCGGCGCCGATGACGCGGCCATAGTTCTCTTGGGGTGCGCCATCGAGGGCAATCATGACCTCGGGCGCGTCCAGATGGGCGTTGCGTGCGCCGTCTGTGTTACGGATGCATTTCACGCCACGCGTGAGACGCTCGACCGTCGGTACCGCTTCGGCTGCCCAGTCGCCGTGCATATGGACCAGGTGGGGGTCCTCACCGGTGAAGGGGAGGGCACCGCTGTCGTAACGTTGGAGACGGACGGGGTGCTTCTCGGTATGGGTTATCTCGTACCATGTCTCGATGATGTCCGTGTTATGCCACGCGCGGTAGAAGAGGCGCAGGGTGAAGGGTTGCACCTTGTCGCGCAAGGTGATGACCGCCTCCTCATAGTCCGTCTGTACGCTGTATTCTGTATCCTGTACCCTCAATTCGAGATTGAGGTCGCCGTCGGCGTGCTGAACGAGTAGAGCCGGCAGCAGGACGGCATCGATATCACCGAAGGTAGGCAGACAAGCGCGCCCGCCGGACTCCTCCTCAAAGGAGGGGACTCCCTCTATGTCCTCGCCATAATACAGCAGCTGCAGTTGCTGACCGGGGTCGGCTTGGAGGACGAGCCGGTTATGGGGTGTAGCCAAGAGGATACGCTCCGCATAGCCCTGAGAGGGGAGACAGCAGAGGAGCAGCAGCCCGACGAGGAAGCACCGGTAGCGGCGGAGTCCCTTATGAGAGGTCATAGATGTATGCATGGTGTCATTCAGAGTTAATCGGTATTCAATATTTGTCCAGACAGCGGCATGGATAGCGGCGGCCGGAGGAGTGCGGGAACAACCACCGCAGTCCTATTTCCAGTCCGACAGCGACGGGATGAGCGGAAGGCTGTGCCACCATCTCGCCCGCGAGCACCGAGCTGTAGTCGGGCATGAAATAGTGCGTATCGTGCATGTCCGCCCGGTCATCGGCAAAGCCGAGGGGCGTTGCGCTGCCGCTGAACACAAGCGCATCGGTCAGCGCGTAGGTGGCATAGACCTGTGCCGTGAGCGCGGTGTGGCGGGTGAGCATCACCTGCACGCCCGCGCGTGCGAAAAGGTCCCATGTCGCCCGTGCCGTAGGCGGCGTCAGTCTGCCGTCAGGCTCGGCGGTGTAGAAGCCGTGGTCATCCACTTCGTAGAGGGTCAGTCCCCACTGCGGGTATTCGCCGGTGTGGGTGGTGACGCCTGCATAGCGGGCGGATATGCCGATGGGCAGCCCGTATTGTGCCCCCAGGGTCGCCGTCAGTGCGAATGTCGGGGAGAGGGGCAGGCGCAACCCGAGCGAGGCCTCCGGCAGCAGGTACCACAACGTGTGCTGCTCGTGCCATCCCTGCACGGTGGTCAGGTGGTTATAGTGTTCGCCGTCGGTGTCCACTACATCGTCCCACCGCAGCGTACCGCCGAGCGCCGCATCCGCGCCGTAGCGCCCCAGGCCGACACCCACGCCGAGCCCCACATAATCGGACAGCAGCAGGGTGTATCCGCCGTGGGCTACCAGGCCCCAACTGCCGGTCTGCGTAGCACTGAAGCCCTCGTAGGGGGAGCGGAGCGAGTAGCCCAACGTGCTCCATCCTCCCCCGACAGCCAACTCCAGCTCGGAGGTCGTACGGGCAGTGACAGCCAGCATACTGCTCAGTAGCCACACTGCCGTCAGGGCGGTATTACGAAGGCCGCAACTCACTGCTTATTGCTCCTCCAATACAGGTATAATCTCTACGCGGCGGTCCAGCGAGATAGCGTGCTCTCCCTGCTCGTAGGCGATGCTGGCGGCGAAGCCGCGTTGAGAAATCTGCTCGGGGCGGACCCCTTTCTCCAGCAGCATGTCGGTGACGGCCTTGGCACGGCGGTCCGACAGACGCTGGTTATATTGCTCGTTACCCTCGCGACTTGCGTGGCCGTAAACCAGTATCTTCTGGTCGGGGTTCTCCCGCAGAATAGCAGCGATACGGTCCAGTATGTCGGCCGGCTCCAGTTTGGGCTCGGAGGAGTCGAGGTCGAACCATATGACGGATTTCTGCATGAGTCGTACTATCTGCTGCACCGCAGCGGGACGGGGCTTATAGACGGTGTCGAAGCGCTCGTGCAGGTCGGTGATGGTGTCGCAATGGAGGAGCCGTTCGTAGTAAACCTTCGGTTTCTTTTTCTTGACGTGGTGCCAACTGATACCCACTTTGACCCCTACGGCCCAGGGGTGCAGGGCCTGTACATACTCGGACATGACCTCTCCCCCATAGGCGGGCATGAAGTCGTGGTTGCGATAGGCCTCCGCACCGGTGTTGCCGGTCTACTGCCAGCCCATGTTACCGTCCGCGGGTCCGTCCTCCGGGCGCAGGTTGTTGCACGTATAGTTGAAGAACACCCCGGCGATGAGGTCCAGTCCGGCACGGATGGGATACGCCACTCCGGCCTCGGCCATAGCTCCGACGGCGGGCAGTCTCAGCGCGAGGTTGTGCTTGTCGGTTCCGAAATCCGCCGCCTGTTCGGTGTAGAAATCGCGTGCGTTGATGGCGTCCAGCGTCAGGTTCCACCGTTGGTAGTAGCCCTGATGCTCCAGCTGCCCGCTTCGGATGCTCCAATCGGCGGCGACGGGCAGCCCTATCTTAACCCCGGCTCCGGCATAGACACGCAGCCGGTCCGCCACGGGATACTGCATCTGCACCATGACAGGGATGTCCACCATATAGGCAGCCTGCCGTTCGCGCCAGTCATGCGTGCGGGCTATATGGGTGTAGGTCTCGCCGTCCGTGTCAGTCTGCCCCTCCCATTGCTTGGTATGGTTGAGCGTGCCATAGGAGCAGTAGTTGCTGAATCCGACGCCTGCGGCGACGCCCCAGTTGTCGGTGAAGTAGTAGGCATAGTTGAGTTGTGCCAGGCCGGCGAAGCTGCCATGCTCGGTTCCGACCGCTGTGCCGTCCGCTGCGCGGAGGCCGTAGCCCATCGAGCCGTAGCCGGCTCCGAGCCACCCTTGCAGGTGGTGTCCCTTCAGGGCATGGGAGTCGGGTGCGGGCGGCACGATGTCGGGCTGGTCGTCCAGCAGGCGCATCGTCCAACGGCAGTCGATCGTCTCGACGGTGTCTCGCCAGCGGAGCAGGGTCAGGCTGTCGTTATCGATGATGGTGTCCGCTTGTGCCGCGGGGCGCTCGGTGATGACGGGCGGTATAGGTTTGCCTTTAATATGAATCACCCCCTTGCCGATGGTGAAGGTGGCGTCCTTGCCGAGCACCTTGCGTAGCACGGACTTGACCGACGCTTTCTTGAACGTGGCGGTGACGGGTTTGCTCATGTCCAGTTCGGCAGGGTTCATATCGTAGGTATAACCGGTGGCTTCGCCGAGGTCTTCGAGCACGGCTTCACGCCGTTCGCCCTTGTAGCGTTTGGTGAATGTCTTGGCGGCATAGGCCTCGCCCGCTGTCGTGAGCAGGAATGCGAGTGTCAGGATATAAAGTATTGGCTGTCTCATAGTCGTATCTCCTTTGTCTTATATCCTGTTACCATACCAACATCCGTTGTGCGGTCATGCCGTCTTGTGTCCGCACCGTCACCACGTACATGCCCGTTCCCAGGTTCAGTTCGACCTGTTGCGTCCCGACATCCTGCAGGGGGCAGGTCATTCGGCGGTTACCGAGCATGTCATAGACGGTCATGTCCAGTGCTCCCTGCGTAGCACGTAGCAGGAGCGGCTGTCCGCGCCGGACGGCGGCGGGGATGACGGGTTGCTGCGGCTGCGAGGAGACGCTGCGGGGCGTCTCGCCGAAGGTCATCGGGCACGATTTCATCCACGTGCCGTCCTCCTTGCGAGCCATAACATGATAGACCGACGCGCCCATACCCTCTGCCTTATAGAGGAACTGCTTCGTCGCGCCCTGTATAGCGACGCTGTCGCCGTACCACTGCCAGGCGACGAACACACTGTCGTGGTTATCACAGAAGAGGACGTCGGTCCACTTGGCATAGACCATGTTGGCGTAGCAGTCCACGGGGTCAGGTATCGGCTCGGGCTCGGGAGAGCAGTCGCGGAAGCGGACGCGGTAGAGGACACTGTAGTCCTCCACCTCGGTCAGGGTGATGTCGTCCACGGCGAAGTCGTTGCCCCAGTCGGCGTTCTGCCAGTTGACCAGTCGGATGACGGCCTCGGTGTCCGCGCCGCTGTTCCATACGGAGTAGAGCTGTGTCCATTTCCACTGTCCGACGGGCGTGACGCGGTCTCCCTGCAGCTGTCCGTTGATGCTGAACTCGAGGATAGCCATATACTGGTCCTCGAGGTCCCAGTTGGCCACCCATGCGGAGAAGACATAACTGGTGTAGGGTTTGAGGCCGGTCACGGTCTGCTCCCAGACCACCTTGCCGGCAGTGCGGTCGCCGTTGACGGCCATCATCATACCGCTGCCGGTGGTGTGGTCGTTATGGAGTTTGGCCGTCGAGTGAGCCTTGATGACATCGTCCGTGACGGTATAGTAGCCCTCGTCGTAGAGGATGTTGTCGGCTGTCGCTGCGCGGTAGGTATAGTCGGTGGTGAAACTGATGTTGCCCCGCTCAAAGTCGCCGTTGTCGATGAGGTTGGCTCCCTGCCGGCGGAAGCCGGTGAACCAGTACCACGCCTCAGCGGCCGTGTCGGCGGGCAGGGTGACAGCGAGTGCGGCGGGGGTGCCGTCGAGGCGCGTCCAGGCGCCGTCCTGCCACCCGAACCACTGCGAGTGCATGAAGCCGCCTGTCTCGCCTGCGCTGAGCGTCATGCCCGTCCCCGCCAGGGTGTGGCACACCACGCTGTCTATCGGAGTCTGCCCCATCTGTTGCGGGGCGACAGCGGGCAGCGGCATAAAATAGCTCCATGCCCCGGTGGCGATATTGACAATACCCTCCGTGGCACAGAGGTCACAGTTGACCTCATAGAGCGACTGGTATCCGCCCCACGTGAGCGTGCCCGTGCGGTAGTGTATATCGGTGCCCATCCCCGTGCCGGCAGTGACGGGTGCGTTGTGGGAGCGGAAGACCACGTATGTCCACGGGCCTCCGGCCGGCGCTGCGACCCGCCATATCCCGGTCTCGCCCGCTACGGCCGTCATCGGGACATAGTTGCCGTCCGAGGCCGTGTTGTAGAAATAGGCGGACAGGTACTGCTCCCCCGTCCATGCTACGGCGGAGGAGAGGTAGAGTTCGGTCCCCGCGGGGATATAGGCTGCCGAGCTGATGCCCCATAGGGCAAGCATTGACAAGAGTAAGACGGTTCGTTTCATTGTTGCTTATGCGTATAGGGTTACTATAGGGCTGCTATAGGGTTACTATAGGGTTGATGCTGTCCGGTTCGGTCTTTATTTACCGGAGCGTCACCTGCTGCTTGAGCAGGTCGCGGTCGCGGCTGCTGCTGCCGATCATGAGGACAAAGTCTCCCGGCTCGAAGCGCGGCTGCATGTCCGGTCCGAGGAAGGAGAGGTCGTCGCGCGTGAGGGTGAAGGTGACGAGTTCGGTCTCCGCGGTGGCGAGGGGGAGGCGGCGGAAGCCGCGCAACTCCTTGACAGGACGCGTCTCGGAGCACACGCAGTCGCGTATATACAGCTGCACTATCTCCACACCGAAGGGGCCGGTGGTGTTGGTGACGGTACAGGAGACATCGATGGTGCCGTCCTTGCGCCAGTGCGTCGTGTCCACCGCCATGCGCTCGTAGAGGAACGTGCTGTAGCTGAGTCCGTAGCCGAAGGGGAAGAGGGGCTCGGAAGACTCGCCCGCCGCATAGGGGTGGAAATACATCGAGGGCATGTGGTTATAATACATCGGCAGCTGTCCTGCGTGGCGGGGTATGGTGACCGCCAGTTTGGCGGAGGGGTTGACCTCGCCGGTCAGTATGTCGGCGATGGCGAGTCCTCCCATCTGGCCGGGCTCCCATGCCTGGACGAGGGCGTTGACCCGTTCGGCCCAGCGTGTGACGCCGAGGGGGCGTCCGGTGACGAGGACCAGGATAGTCGGTCGTCCGGAGGCGAGGACCTGCTCGATGAGGTCGTTCTGCAGCCCGACCAGGTCGATGCTGCTGCGGTCGGTGTCCTCTCCGCCGGTGCGCTCGTTCCAGCGCCAGCGCATCATGTACTCGCCGGCCACGACGATATTCAGGTCGGCCTGCTGTGCGGCGCGGGCGGCTTCACGCACGCGCTCGGGGGACATATGGCACGGGTCCCAGCCCTGGTCCACGAAGTCGAAGGTGACATCGGGCATACGTTCGCGCAGTCCGCGCAGGACGGTCCACACGTTGTCCGGGCGTTGCGGCTCGGACCAGTCGCCCATGATGTTCTCGTCGTCGGCATTGATGCCGGTGACGAGTATGCGGCGGTACTGCCCTTTCTGCAGGGGGAGCAGGCCGTCGTTGCGGAGCAGGACGATGCTGTTGCGTGCCGCCTCGAGGGCGGTAGCCCGATGTTCGGGGCAGAAGCATACGCTATCCCGCTCGGCGGGAGTGCTATAGGGGTGCTCGAACAGCCCGAGACGGAACTTGGCGGCCAGGATACGCCGCACGCTCTCGTCGATGCGGCTCTCGGGGATAGCCCCCTCGCGGACCAGGCCGCACACGGCTTCGTTCCACTCGGGTCCGTGCATGTGTACATCCACTCCGGCCAGGATAGCCTGGCGGTAGGCGTCGCGGTTGTCCGCGGCGGTATGGTGGAGGTCATAGATATGCTCGATGTCCATCCAATCGCTGACGACGAAGCCGCGGAAGCCCCATTCGTCCCGCAGGATGTCGGTGAGCAGGCGGCTGTTGCTGTGGCAGGGTGTGCCGTTGAGTTCGTTATGGGAGGGCATGAGTGTCGCCGCTCCGGCCTCGATATTGGCCTTGAAGGGCGGGAAGAAGAGTTGGCGGAGTGTGCGTTCGCTCATGTCGGCGGGTGCGCCGTTGGTGCCGTTGAGGGACATGGAGCCGCCGACGAAGTGCTTGGCGCAGGCGAGGACATTCTCTTCCTGCAATCCTCGTGTTGTCTCAGCGCCCATGAGGCTGACCAGCAGGGGGTCTTCTCCGAAGGTCTCTCCGACGCGTCCCCAGCGGGGGTCGCGCGCCACCTCGATATTGGGGTCGAAGGTCCAGTGCATATTCATCGCCCGCATCTCGCGCGCCGTCTGGCGGGCTATGGTACGAGCCATAGCCGTATCAAACGAGCAAGCGAGGCCTATATGGGTGGGATAGACGGTGTTGTCCAGGCACTTGGCATTGCCGTGGATGGCGTCGATACCGATGAGGCAGGGTATGCCGAGCCGTGAGGCGAGGCTGAGCTCCTGCAGGTGGTTGGCCTCCTCCATGGTGAGCACATGCAGGAAGGAGCCGACCCGTCCGTCGCGTATCATCTGTTCGATGTCGGCCAGGGAGTAGCCCGGGTAGAAGCCCGAGGCGGTGTTGCGGTAGAGTTCGTCCTCGGTCATCGAGGCGGAGTTGAAGCGTATATGTTCCAGTCCGACGAACTGGTTCATCTGCCCCACTTTCTCCTCGAGGGTCATACGTCGGAGCAGGTCCTCCACACGTTCTTCAACAGGCAGGGAAGGGTCACGGTAGCGCATAGTGTCGGTATGGTTGCAGGCAGTGCTCACCACCACGAAGGCGATGAGCAGAGCCTGCATAAGACGGGATGAATATCTCATGGTTATGCAGATAAGTTATCTCTATCAGTCGGCGAGGGCGTTCTGGAACTGCGTCGGCGTGTTGGTACCTGCGGGAACGACTTCTATCTTCTTATTAGGAGCCGCAGCGCCGGCGGAGGTACAGAGCACTTGCGTAGGTTGGAGCGACCCGGAGGTCTTGGTCTTAGGGGTTTTATACATACGTTTCATGAGTTTGATGTGGTTATATTACGGTATTATGATTGGGGTTATTGTCCGAGGATGGTGTAGCGTCGTCCGTCGCGCAGGATGTAGATGACGCCGTTCTCCAGCACTTTGGTGACAGCGGGTTGGGTCTGCTGTTCGGTGAGTCCCTGTGCCTGGTCGGTCTCGCTGCTGACCGCCATGCGCACGTAGCGCTTCCCGGGAGCCGGCGTGTAAGCACCAATCTTCGACATGTCGATATAAGCACCATAAGCGCGTACACTCACGTGGTCATCCGCATGAACCTGATAGAATTGGTTGTTACGGAGGAAGTAGTAGTTGCCCGTATTGTCTAGGATCTCTTCCTCCACATAGCTGCCGACCAGTGCGCCGTCAACGTGGTCTCTCTCAGGCGCGGCGGGCATGGTAGCCGTGATAGTGGCGGCGGAGGACTGGAAGATATAGGGGGTGCCGGCCGTGATGTCAGTGCCTTGTTCCTCCAAGACGATATAGTCTGTTCCAGCCTCGGTCTGTGTGCCGGCTATGGTATAGAGGGTGGCATTATCGATGGTGCCGGCCATAGGCAGACAGAGTGTGCCGTAGTTGCCCGAGGTGACGGTGCGGGTATAGGTGTACTCGTCAATGTCCGGACGCGAGGTCACCGTCGTAGCGGCTATCTCGGAGATGTAGAAGGCACCACCGGTAGGATAGCCCGTTGTGGTTGTTTTGCCATTGTCTTCGCCATGGTTGCCTGTATCACTACCATTCATGAAGATGATGATACCTTCCCCATTCCAGTTTGCGGCACCTGCATGGTCGAAATAGTAGTATTTCCACACATTATTAGTAGCGGCTAATTGCCACTTAACCTGATTACCACTGCTTACCTCAAAACAGAATGCAACATGGTCGTCCGCTTTCTCGGTCTTGTAGTAGAAGCCGAAGCCCGTAGCATAGGCGGAACTTGACGATGTATAGCCTCCATCTTTATCAACTCTCTTACCTTGGTAGGTACCCGACATGTTGCTATACTCAAATTTCAGGACATTATGTCCGAAGGTCTCGAAGTTGTCAACATTTGTGATGGTTAATGTACCGGTTCCGTCATTGTCCACATCGCTGATTGTGTTAGTGGCGCCGGTAGCGATTTTGTTTGTGATGGTGGCGAAGTTGGCGGTGAGGGAGGCTTCGGTAGCGGGCATGGAGATGGTGATGGGGTTGTCGGAGGCATGTCCTGTGATATCCACTCCCGAAGCCGTCCAGCCGGTGAACACATAGTTGGTGTGAGCCGCAGCGGTCAGGATGAGTGAGGTGCCGCTGGTGACGGTGGCACCATTGGCGACGGTTGCACTCTCACCATCTACACAACTTGTAATCTCGCCATCACCACTAACACCGTAGTTGAAAGTGCTGCTAACAATTGCGCCGTAGTTGGCGGTGATGGTCACGGCGGCGGCGGGCATGGTGAAAGTGGTAGTGGTGGCAGAGGCGTCTGCAAAGGTAACATCGGGCGATGCGGTCCAACCGCTGAAGTAGTAACCCGTGCTTGCTATACCGGCCGTTACGGTGACGGTTGCACCTTCCAATGCTTCACTTACAGAAGATGTAGGAGCGATGTCACTTCCCGCAGTCTTTTCCATTGTAATAGTATTTCCGCTAAAGACCGGAGTCGTAGCTTTAACCAAGATGAGATCCAATGATGTATAATTGTTATTGGAATAGAAGCCTATTGTGTAATCCCCTGCTTCCAGATTATCATAAGAGACTGAACAAACTCCCCATGCACTATTATCTTTGTCATCTATCTTCTTGCCATCATTCTCTACTTTGGTTTCACCATGCTCACCCTTATATAAGTTAAAATATGTATTGCCACTATTTGCATAACGTGGCGTAAAGGTATAGGATCCTGCCGGAAGTGTTACCGGAATCCATATCTCTCCATTCGACTCTCGAGTATCCAAGAATTTGCCATCAGTACCTAATACGTTTCCATAGCCAGTATAATCATTTGCTTCTAAGCCCCTAGGTAGATTATCTTTTGAAGCCGTGGGTTTATTAGCGGAAGTTTTTGCATAGTCAAGGAAGTCAACACATTTGATGACTTTCGTATAGGCGTCTGGTTCTGCAGTGGTAATATACATTTCAGTAAGT
>JAFUUE010000040.1 GCA_017483945.1 Paludibacteraceae bacterium
GATATTCAATATCCCGCAGTGGCCCGATGGTGTGCGCGACTACTATGCCGTCATCGACCCCGCCACGCCCGACCCGGACTACTGCTCGCCCCTGGCCCGCACGCGGCTCGTGCGGTGTAATATCTCCGACCACACGACGCGCAATGTCTATCTGCGGCCTAACTTCGTCCACGCGGGCGAGACGATGCAGCTCATCGGACTGCAGCCGACGCTCACCTCGCGCGTCGTCGTCACGGACATCACGGGTAAGTTCGCCGCCGAAGTCACATCGCTGGATACGGACGAACTGACCCTGACGGCCCCCACCGCACCGGGGTGGTATATCGTCTGGCTGGAGAATAGCGACCAGCACGAACTGCTCTACTTCATCGTCCTCGACAAGTAGGACTTTCGACTAAAAACAACTAATTGGATTCCCATGGCACCGCAACGGTGCACCCCGCCCCTGAGTTCTTCGGGGCATTAGTTAATAAAAGTTTGTTTGCACAGGACTCGTCGGGAGACGCGTCCTGTTTTTTGTGACGTAACCCGCTCGTTTCCAGTGCGGCTAACGAACCTGGAACGAACCTGAAACGAACCTGCCCCTGCCATCCCCCATATAATTAGGACGTTGCATGCCTCAGCTTCGGGTCAGCTTCGGGTCAGGTTCGGGTCCTCTTCAGCTTCTGTTTTTGTCAGGTTCGGGTTCTCTTCAGCTTCTGTTTTTGTTGGGTTCGGGTCCCATTCGGGAGCCGCTGCGCCTTGGGGCGCATCCGCGGGCGAGCCGCCCGCGTCCCGGATGGGCGTCCCGGCGGCCGAACGCGCTATCAGAATTCTACCAAAATCCAAAAAAGATACACTTTTTGCAAGAAAATTACACTTTTATTTGTTATTTTGAAAAAAAAGTTGTAACTTTGCAAACTTTTTTGTATTTGGGGAGGAACGGGAGGCCGCAACCGCGTGCTCAAATCCCGCCCCGAAAGGCACAAAACGAATGAAGTATTTTAAGGTAATAGGATTGCTGCTGTTGGCATCTGTGTGCGCGTTGCGTGCCCAGGTGACGTCCTATTATTGTGACTTCGAGGACGCCGCCGAGGTGGCGCAGTGGACGCTCAACTACGGTCCGCGTGCGTCGCAGTGTGCCAACCAATGGTATGTCGGTGCGCCGGGCAGCTTCGGCGTGGGCAGTCAGAACGGTCTCTATATCTCCTCCGACAACGGCGCCACGGCTTCCTATAATGCCTCCAATCACGAGTTGCTGTCCACCTACCGCGAACTCACGTTGGCGGCAGGTACCTACACGCTGCGCTTCGACTGGATGTGCCTCGGCTCCGGCTCCGACGGCGTCTTTGTCTATTGGCTGCCGAGCAGCGACCCGGGCTACACCAAGATTGTGTCCAACTCCGCGGCGCAGATAAACCTGAGTACGTTCCAGTTCATCCCTTCCACCGCTACGCGCTACCGCGGCTCTTACTCGTGGAAGACCACCACCATGACCATCACCTCGGACGGCACGCCCGGACGCCTGCTTATCGTGTGGTATAACAGCAAGGAGGGTGCCGTCCTGCCTGCTGCTGCGGTGGATAATATCGAGATATACCCCGGCTCCGCTTGTGCCGCACCGACGGGGCTGAGTTACGATGCCAATACCACGACCCTCTCGTGGCGCGGCTCGGCCGGTTCCTACGAAGTCATGGTCTTCAACCAGCACACGGGTGCCAAGACGGATGTGGGTACCGTCACCGGCACTTCTGCTCAGTTGGGCGCCTTGACGGAGGAGGGTGCGTACCAGTTCTATGTCCGCTCTGCTTGCGACACAGAGAAGCACAGCGCTTGGGCTACATATGACAAGTTTGTATGGCTGCCGGGAGTGCGTTGTATCGATTATCTCGACCTGACTCCGAACAACACAGGCTTCGCCAAGTGCTACTCCGGCTCGACGGATGACATCAAGCGTGCGACCGGCCAGATAGACTACGGCTATGCGGACGAGCGCAGCCAGCATACGATTCATTACATGAAGGGCGAGACCGACCCGCGTACCGGCAATAAACTCAAGACCATCCCGGACGGCGAGATAGCGTCTGTCCGGTTGGGCGGTTACTGGGACCTGACAGGTAACATGAGCTCGACGGTGGAGTACCAATACAACGTCCAAGCGGGCGTGAGCGACCTGCTGGAGCTGAAGTATGCGACCATTCTGGAGTATGCCGACTACCACGGCGAGGACGAGGAGGCACGCTTCAAACTGGAGATAC
Organism: Paludibacteraceae bacterium; assembly: GCA_017483945.1. GTDB lineage: Bacteria > Bacteroidota > Bacteroidia > Bacteroidales > Paludibacteraceae > Colicola. Next base: position 2,238 of record JAFUUE010000040.1, read on the forward strand.
TGCGCGGCACTCAGGTCATCGACCAGTGCGCGCAGGGTGACTTCAAGGCGGGCTACGGCGAGACGGGCAGCTGGCATACCTACAGCTACTATGGGAATGGGACTTCGGAGCGTATCATGTACTGGTGCGATTGGCAGACGATTACCGTCAGTCTGCGTAATTATATCGGTCAGACACTGACTATCCGTCTGACCGCCTACAGCTGTACGGCTACGGTTCATATCGGCTACGCCTACTTCACCCTCAACTGCCGCGGCGGCGGACTGGAGGGTATCTCCTGCGGCGACTTCTCCACCGACCACTTCGAGGCGCCCGAGGGCTTCAACTACCGCTGGTATAAGGAGGGCACGACCCAGACGCTGGGCACGGGACGCACCTTCGGCATCAACCCCGACGATGCTAACATCTACCTGGTGGACGTCATCGACCGCAACAAGCCGCAGTGCTTCTACACCCTGACGGCCAACCCCAACCCGCGCTATCCCCACGCCGTGGCCACCGCCACCCCCGCGCCTGCCAACTGTCAGAACATCGTTCGCTTCTCGCAGGACAGCAAGATAGTCTATATCAACCGCGCCACGTACGAGCAACTGGAGTCCGACGAGCCGATTGAGTCCGTGCGCTGGAACTTCGAGTACGACGACGACAACCCCGACTCCCGCAAGGACTCGCTGTGCATGGATGCCAACGTCACCCATGTCTATCCGCAGGAGGGCGGTACCTTCACCGCCTTGTGCATCGCCAGCATGTCCGGTGGCCTGTGCGAGGACACCGTCCGTATGACCTTCACACTGCCCGACCTGTTGCATACCGATGAGTACGAGCAGGAGCACACCTGCGAGGCGCGCCATGTGGACAGCCACGACCGCGTCCATCTTGCCGCGGACAGCACCTACTATATCGACACCGTCGGCGTGGTCACCAACCGCTACGGCTGCGAGGGACTGCAGATACGTACCGTCTATTTCCACCAGCCCTACGACACCTTATATGAGGCGCGTATGTGCGAGGGCGGTACCTACCGCTGGCGGGCGAACGGGCAGGCCTACACCGCCTCTATCGACACGACACTGGCGCTACGGACCATCTACGGATGCGACAGCACTATCCGTCTCCACCTCCATGTGGACCCGGCGCTGACGCTCAACTATCCCGACACCGTCTTCGCCTGCACCGACCGGGGCGCGCTCCTCATGGATTATACCGTCCTGACCGGCATGCTCGACTCTGTCTTCGTGCGCTTCGACTCCGCCGGTATAGCCCAGGGCTTCCTGCCCCAGTACGACTTCGGCACGGACGAGCCGGTCAGCATACCCATACCCGCCGGTGCACGGCCGGATAACTACCACGTCGTGGTGGACTTCAGCAGCGAGCTGTGCCCCTACGGCATCGTGCCTATGCTCTTCCAGACATGGTACTCCACCTCTATCGTCATGCAGAACAGCGGCTTCATTGCCCTCTATAACGAGGACTACAACGGCGGCTACCGCTTCAGTCGCTACGAGTGGCTGCGCAACGGCGAGCGGCGTCCCGAGTGGGAGCAGTCCTATGTGCCTACCTCTGCCGACGACCTCGGGGCCGAGTATGTCATCCTGCTCACCCGCGAGGGCGAGGACTATGCTATCCCCACCTGCGCTATCCGCTATGACGGCGGACGTACCGCGGCGGAGAACATAGCCGCCGAGGTGCTCGTATGGCCGACACTGGCCCGCCCGTCCGAGACACTCACCGTCTCCACCGACGAGCCCTTCACCCTCTATACCGTCACCGGCATGCCACTGGCATCACACGGTCACCACACGGTCACCACACGGACGCTGACTGCTCCGAGTGCCCCGGGTGTGTACCTGCTTCGCTTCCATCAGTCCAACCAAACAGTACGCATCCTTGTCCGCTAAACGCTCACTCATATTGACCCTCGTGCTGGTGTGGGCATTCGGCTCGCTCGATGCGCAGTACTACAACGTGACCAACAAGCACGCCCGCTCCTACCTGACCCTCTCCGCCGGAGGCGGGGTCCACCTCCAGATGGGTGAGTCCGAGCGTATCAAGGCCGCACCCGGCGCCGCCGCACAGGCCGCCTTCAGCTACGAGGTGCAGACCCGCCGCTTCTTCTTCAACATCGGCGTCGGGGCCGACTGGAATATGCTCTCGCCCGAGCTCAAGGAGATGACCGACAGCTACCTGCGCGCCGACCGCGACGGCCGTCCTATACGCTACGACTACTCCTATTCCGACTACCGCGAGACGCAGCAGGCCGTCTATGCCTCCGTCCCCATCCAGTTCGGATTCCTCCTGACGGACAATATCTACCTGGCTCTGGGCGTCAAAGCCTCGTACCCGCTCTACACGCACTACGCCGTGTCCACCGACCTCTACACCGGCGGCACCTACCTCCAACTCATCGAGGCTGTCCAACGCAACGTCCCCTCCTACGGCTTCTACCCCGAGGCGACCTACCGCTACGAGGGCACCTATGCGAACGCCCCCCTGTATGTCACGCCCGGCTTCGAGGCCGGCGCATTGCTGCCCATCGGCAAGCGCGTGTCCTGCCGCATCGGCGCCTACTGCGAGTACGGCATACCCATCCCGCTCAACGAGCGCACCCCCGACCTTGACCTCATCGACTATAGCGCCGTGGACCTCAGTCCGCAGACGCAATCGCAACAGAACCTGCAGGATAACCTGCGCTTCAACTCCCTGTCCGACTCGCACTTCAACGCGTCCGTCGCCGACTACGGAGGCACAGACGCTATGCAACAGGTGGCGCAGAAACTGACCGTCGGCGTACGATGCACCTTCCGGTTCGATGTCACACCTGTCGTGCACACATGTATGTGCTTGAAATATTGATACTAATTAGATGCTAAATACTACTATGCGTTCCAATCGACTTCAGACACTGCTCTGCCTTGCGCTCGGCGCACTCATGCTCCTACCGGGCACAATAGAGGCAGCTCCGGCAAAAAAGAAAGCGGATAACAAGAAATATGCGAAGAGCAACCTGGACCTCTACCAGTTGCACCACCTCAATATGTGGGGCGGCGCGGGCTATTCCGGACTGGTCAACAGCTACACGAACAACAGCTTCATCGGCGGCGGAGGAGGACTCATCGGCGTCGGATACGAGTGGCACTACAAGAACTTCATGCTTGGACTCGGCCCTGAGTTCCGGCTCTTCACCTCGGCCGACCACTACACCTTCCCCAACCGCTGGGATGTGGACATCAGCCGCACCGAGATACAGGCCGGCATGCCCGTGCAGGTGGATGAGGTGAAGCACTTCGACCTGCATAACTTCCGCGAGAACAACGTGGTAGGCCAGGTCATGCTGCCTATCGTCGCCGGTGCGCAGTTCCCCGATGCACAGGTGCCGATGTTCTTCCTGGCGGGTGTCAAGGTGGGCTACACCCTCTTCTCCAACTATTCCCAGAAGGGCGACCTGACCACCTCCGTGACCGACCGTATCGCCATGGACGACTGGTTCGATATGCCCGAGCACGACGTGCAGACCGTTCCCTATGCCGCCAAGGGCGCTATCCACCCGGGGCTTGACGTCGCACTCACCGCCGAGGCCGGCGTCCTGCTGGAGAACTTCTTCTCCGAGGAGTGGAAGGCCGCCAATGCCGAGCGCAAATACCCCTGGCACATGCGCGTCTCCCTCTTCATCGACTACGGACTCCCCATCCTCCAAAACGGCGGCTCGGCGCCTGTCGTCTCTGTCACACCGGACCCCGCGGATGCCTCTAAGGCGCTCTTTGCCACCAACTCTATCCACGGCTCCGACGCCTCGACAAGCGGCCTCAACAGCCTCATGGTCGGCGTCAAGTTTGCCGCCCAGCTGCAACTCAACCATACCAAGCAGAAGAAACCGCTCAATCCCTATATCGGCGTGCGCGTCGAGGATAACCGCACCGGCGAACTCATCACGCCTGACGGACTGCGGCTCACCGTCCAGCCTGTCGGCACCAAGCGCGCGCCGCGGCCGCTTAAGGCCCAGCCCCGGGGCGCACTCCACGTCTCCACACGACTCGCGCCGGGTGATTACGTCCTGGATATAGCCAAGGCCGGCTACCTGCCCCACGAGCCCGTACAGGTCGAAGTGGTGCCCGGACGCAACCTCAACGTCAAGGCTCTTGAGGACACCACCGTCATCCGACTCGACCCTGTGCCTGTCTTCCAGTGCTATGTGCGTGACAGCAAGACCGGCAAGCCCGTCGTGGCTACCGTGCAGGTGGTCGATACGACCAACAACAAGCCCGTCGCCAAACTGCGCACCAGCCTTGCACAGGGACATGCCAAAGGCAACCTGCCCGTCGGAGGTATATACAGCGCACTCGTCGAAGCGCCTAACTACCACTCGCAGATATTCGCTATCGGCGTGCAGGGACTGGACGACATCGAGCGCACCTTCCTCATCGACCCCATCGAAAAAGGCAAGACCTACGTCATCGAGAACCTCTTCTTCGCCTCCAACGAGACACGTATCCTGCCTCAGTCTGAGGAGGCGCTGCAGAAACTCTATGAGTTCCTGAGCGAGAACCCCGAGGTACGCATCCGCATCGTCGGACACACCGACTGGGTCGGCACCGACCGCGATAACCAGATACTGTCCGAAGGACGTGCCGAGAGCGTCAAACGCTCCATGGTTGAGCGCGGCATCGACGCCTCTCGCATAGAGACAGAAGGCAAGGGCGAGAGCCAGCCTGTCGATACCAACGAGACCGAAGAGGGACGCCAGCACAACCGTCGTGTCGAGTTCACTATACTCTGATGACCTATGAAGAGCGCTGAACAGACTATCGCTGAGGCTGTTGCCGCACTGGACTGGAGCCGTGAGCCGCAGGGGCTGTATGCCCCCATCGGCTACACGCTCAGCTCCGGCGGCAAGCGCATACGACCCGTACTCGCACTGCTCGCCGCACGGATGTTCGGCGGACAGGACAGCGACGTGCTGCCGGCCGCACTCGCGCTCGAAGTGTTCCACAACTTCACCCTCCTCCATGACGACCTCATGGACCGCTCCGACATGCGGCGGGGACGACCCACCGTCCATGTCCGCTGGGGAGCCAACACCGCCGTCCTCAGCGGCGACCAGATGCTCATCGAGGCGTACAGCCTCCTTGCCCGCGTGCCCGCCGACCGGCTGCCCCAAGTGCTCCGGTGGTTCAACGAGATGGCCACGCAGATATGCGAGGGGCAGCAGTATGACGTGGACTTCGAGCAGCGCGACGACGTGGACATCCGCGACTATATCCACATGATTCGGCTCAAGACGTCCGTCCTGCTGGCTAACGCCCTCCGCACGGGAGCGTATATCGCCGGAGCCGATGAGCAGCACTATAACACGCTCTACCACATCGGTATCAATCTTGGACTTGCCTTCCAACTCCGCGACGACCTGCTCGACGTCTATGGCGACCCCGCTACCTTCGGCAAACCCATCGGGGGGGACATCTGCTGCAACAAGAAGACCTACCTCCTCATCGATGCTTGCAACCACGCGCAGGGCGAGACGGCGGAGGAACTCCGGCGCTGGCTCCGGGCCGACACCTTCCGCCGCGAGGACAAGATAGCCGCTGTCACCGATATATACAACCGCCTGGATGTCCGCGCCCATGTCGAGACGGACATCGAGGCCTATACCCAACAAGCCCTCGGCCAGTTCGACACCCTGCCCGACTGCCCCGAGAGAGAGCAGCTCCGCCAACTGGCCGACCAACTGCTCAACCGCACCGTCTAACCGCAAGAAAACCAGACCGCCTGACAGACCTGGAACAGAGCTGGAACAGACCTGACCCTGTAACGACATCGTTACCTGACCGTTACATGATAGATACAAACACCCCCGATATATGCCCTACAGAAGACTCCCCAACACCGACCAAGCACGCCTCCGCTGCTTACAGAAGGCCGTACAGCACGCCTCCGAGGCCGACTTCAACGAACAGGTCCTCAATTACCGCACACAGACCGAGGCACAGCGACTGCTCATGCAGTTCGAGAACCAGGTCTCCCGCTACCAGGACAACTTCAACACACGCGTCTCGACCAACAAACAGTACCGCCGCGTCGTCCAGAACGCACGCATGTATATCTCACACTTCATTCAGGTGCTCAACCTCGCCGTCATACGCGGCGAGATAAAGAAAGACGCCAAGGCCCTCTACGGACTCGACCCCGCCTCCGGCACACTCCCTGACCTCAGCACCGAAGAGGCAATCCTCCAGTGGGGACAGAACGTCATACGCGGCGAGCAGGAGCGTATTGCACACGGAGGATTCCCCATCTACAACCCCGCCATCAACAAGGTCCAGGTCTATTACGACATCTTCAAGGAGAACCAACTCAACCACTCCTTCCATGCCCGCACCTCCTCCCAGGTCTATGACGACCTCGAGTCCCTGCGCAAGCAGGCCGACGCCCTCATACTCGACATATGGAACCAGGTGGAGAACTACTACCGCGACCTGCTCCCCTTCACACGCATGCAGCACTGCAAGGCCTACGGAGTCATCTACTACTACCGACCGGGCGAAAAAAAGCTTTCGGCCGAGACCGACCGAAAGCTACAAGACCTCATTGACAGCCAACCGCTTATCCAATGGTCCGAGTCGGAGTGACAATCCTGTCCACCGGCTTGTCAAACCACGACTGAGGTATCGTGTGCTTCTTGACTTGGAAATCATAGCAAACCGCCACCTTGTGCGGTTTGCGTTGTTCATGCAGGAACTTGTCGTAGAATCCGCCCCCGCGCCCGATGCGGTGGAGCTTCTGGTCAAACACCACGCCCGGCACCAGTATCAGGTCGATATCGTCTTCCCACAGCGGCGTCTGGGGCTCCGGCACGTTGTACTTGCCGCGCTTCATCTTGTCCTCCCCCTCATACGGGTGAATATCCATGGAGTCGTGGTGGGTCACGGGGAAGAGGAACGTCTTCTCGTCCTTGTATTTCTCCAGCAGCGGACGCAGGTCCACCTCGTTGTGGATGGGGTAGTAGATGAGCACCGTCTTCGCCTCGCGGAACCAGTGCATCTGCTCTATCTGCGAGATGATGTGCGACGACTGCTCCTTCACCTCCTCCGGCTTCATGATACGGCGCTTCTGCTCCACTATCTGACGCACCGCCGCCTTCTCACGACGCGTACGTACCCAGGGCAGCAGACCCCTCAAATCGATTATCTGACTCTCAAATAAGAATGACATAAACTCTCGTTTTTGTTAAATCAAATGGGCGTTACGTAAAAAAACACTGCAAAATTACAAATTTATTTGCAAGTTTGCAAAAAAGGTGTTAATTTTGTATAACTTTTTTTGGAATGAAGCACTTTTTACCGATATTGATACTCCTGGCGGCCCTCTTTAGCGCCTGCTCAAGCAATAATCAGCCCGTCGACACGACCTCCTCTTCCGTAGCCAAACTCAAGTCCTTCGCCTTCGCGCCGCAGGACTCTTTCCCCGGCCTTAAGGAGGCCGTCTTCCGCATCGAAGAGCGGTTGGACACCGGCCTTGTCTATAACGTGGACTCGATTCGTTTCGGTACGCCCCTCACCCGGGTTGTGCCTAAGTTCACTTTCGTCAACTCGGTCGGTAGCGCCACCATGCGCATGGGGGACTCCCTCATCACCCTGACCGGCAAGGACACCCTCGACTTCACCCTCAGCCCTATCTATCTGACTATCCAATCGAGCGACCTGACGACCACCAAGGTCTATGAGATACGCGTCAGTGCCTACACGCGCGACCCCGAGCTCTATACATGGACCACGCGCACCCTTAGCGCCTTCCCGCCCGCGGATGTCGAGCAGCGCGTCCTGCGCCTAGGCGACACCTTCTGCTGGTTCACCAACGACGCTATATGCACCGCCCTCTACCGCTCGACCGACCTGGGCACCACGTGGACGCCGGCCGCCCTCTCGGGACTGCCCGACGCATGCCGCGTGGGGGCCATCATCTCCCTGGGTGACACCGTGCTCTACTACGCCGAGGGCTCCCGCGTCTATACCTCCCGTGACGCCGCCTCGTGGAACAGCCGCGACCTGACCGGTAGCGGACTGACTTTCTGCACGATGGCCTTCGCCTTCCGTGAGATGGCCTGGGCTGTCGCCGAGGATGCCGCAGGGGCCTTGCAACTGGTCAGCCTGCGCGGCGACACGCTCGGCGGCGAGTCCGTCCCGCTGGACGACCTCTTCCCCGTCAGCGGCTTCGCTACCGTCAACTTCACCTCCACCAGCGACCGTGAGCGCGTCATGCTGCTCGGCGGCTATGCCCGCAACGGACAGCAGCTCCACAACCGATGGAATATCGAGTACTCCGTCATCAGCCGGCGCATGCGCATCACCGATTATGCCATTGAGCAACCCGACTTCGAGACCCTCTCGGGCGTGTCTGTCCTCTGGTACAACAACAGTCTGCTCATGCTCGGAGGCATGGACCGGCAGGGACTCTATGCCGGTAACACCATCCTTTGCTCCCTGGACGAGGGACTCAACTGGGCACCGCTCGACTCGACCAAGAGTGCCCTGCCCGATACCTATACCCCCCGCCGCGCCCAGCAAGCCTTCGTCCATGACCGTAATATATACGTCTTCGGCGGGCAGAACAACACGGAGAACTTCACAGACGTCTATCGCGGACGCCTCAACTCTATTGATTAACAAGCAATAACATAACTAACATCATAAATAATATCACTATGACAATCGACAACTACAACTTCGCAGGCAAGAAGGCCATTGTACGCGTGGACTTCAACGTGCCACTTGACGAGAATGGTCACATCACCGACGACACCCGTATCCGCGGCGCGTTACCCATACTCAAACACATACTTGAGCAAGGGGGTGCCCTCATCATCATGAGCCACATGGGCAAGCCCAAAGGTAAAGTGGCGGCCAAGTACAGCCTCGGCCAAATCAAAGACGCCGTCGCAGCTGCGCTCGGCACACCCGTACTCTTCGCCCCCGACTGTGCTAAGGCCAAAGAGCAGGCCGACGCCCTCAAACCCGGTGAGGTGCTCCTGCTCGAGAACCTCCGCTTCTATCCCGAGGAGGAAGGCAAACCCGTAGGTATCGAGAAGGAAGACCCCGCATACGAGGCAGCCAAGAAGGAGATGAAAGCACGCCAGAAAGACTTCGCCAAAGTGCTCGCATCCTATGCCGACTGCTACGTGATGGACGCTTTCGGTACCGCACACCGCAAGCACGCCTCCACGGCCGTCATCGCCGACTACTTCGACGCGGACAACAAGATGCTCGGCTACCTCATGGAGAAAGAGGTGAAGGCCGTGGACAACGTCCTCTCCGACATCCATCGCCCCTTCATCGCCATCATGGGCGGCTCCAAGGTCAGCTCCAAAATCGGCATCATCGAGAACCTGCTCGGCAAGGTGGACAAACTCATCCTCTGCGGCGGCATGACTTATACCTTCGCTAAGGCACACGGCGGCGAGATTGGCGGCTCTATCGTGGAGCTCGACAAACTGGACGTGGCTCTCGGCGTAGAGGAACTGGCCAAGAAGAACGGTGTAGAGCTGGTGCTCGCACCCGATGCAATCTGCGGAGACAACTTCAGCAACGATGCCAATCAGAAAATCTTCCCCTCCGACGCAATCCCTGAGGGTTGGGAAGGCCTGGATGCCGGACCCGAGGCGCAGAAACGCTTTGCCGACGCAATCCGCGGATGCAAAACTATCCTCTGGAACGGTCCTGCCGGCGTGTTCGAGTTCGACAACTTCTGCGGCGGCAGCCGTGCTATCGGTGAGGCCATAGCCGAGGCTACGGCCGAAGGCGCTTTCTCGCTCATCGGCGGTGGCGACTCTGTGGCTTGTGTTAACAAGTTCGGACTGGCAGACAAGGTCAGCTATATCTCTACCGGCGGCGGTGCACTCCTCGAGGCAATTGAGGGCAAAGTCCTCCCCGGCGTAGCGGCAATCAAAGGCTAATCTCTAATCATCAAATCCTAAAATCCTAACATCTTCAATGGAAATATCCGGTAAAATCATACAAGTACTCCCTCTGCAGGAGGGAGTGGGACGCAACGGCAATCCCTGGAAAGTGCAAGCATATGTGCTCGAGACGCAGGAGCAATACCCGCGCAAGGTGCATTTCGAACTCTTCGGAGAGGACCGCATCAAGAACAACCCTTGCACGGTAGATGATGTTGTGACGGTCTCGTTCGACATCGAGAGCCGCGAGTTCAACGGTCGCTGGTACACCAGTATCCGTGCGTGGCGCGTGCAGCAGGGTGTCGTGGAGGCTGCTCCCGCACCGGCCGTCGCTCCCGTAGCCGCACAGCCCGTGGCACAGCCGGCTCCCGTGGCCGCACCGGCCCAGGCCAACACCGCCACCTTCGACAGCGTGGCGGGCAATGAAGAGGGCACAGACCTGCCCTTCTAATCCGATGCCGCGGTGAGGTATGCCCCGTCACATATCGCACGGTGGGTTATCCTGACCGTCCTCATAGCGGGTGGCGCAGTGCTCTGCGCCACCCGCTGGCGGGCTTGGTTCGGTAATCCGCCCGAGCCCGAGTGGACAGGCGACACCATCCCCCCCCGCTTCTGCTGCTTCGGCGACGCGGAGGTGCCGGGGTTCGTCTGCCGTTATGGTGTGTGGTGTGACACCGTCTCGCCCGACACACTCACGCTGCTCCTGCTGGGGGATGTCCACAACAGCATCACACGCCCGCAGTGGGACAGCCTCTCCGCCCGTCATCCCGGGGTGGAGGCCTATGCCCAGTTGGGAGACTTCCTGGAGCGCGGTTATCCGTATTACGTGTACCGGCTGGCGGAGTCGCTCCGCGGCACACGCTTCGACTCGCTGCCCCTCCTGGCCGTCCCCGGCAACCATGAGTATTACAAGGGGCTGCGCAGGACGTTGCCGCCGCTCTGGACGGACCTGTTCCATAACCCTCATAACGGCCCGCAGGATTTCCCCGGCACGACCTACTATGTCGATTTCCGCCACTTGCGCTTCATCGTTATCGACACCAACGGCCTGCAGCGTGTGCGTGACTACACACGTGTCAACTACTGGCTCCGGCAGACGATGCAGCAGGCGGGCGACCGCTTCGTCGTCGTCATGATGCACCATCCTGTCTATTCCGCAGGAGCGGGGCGGCAGAACGTGCCGGTCTATCTGACATTCCGGCGCCCCCTGGCGGAGGCCGACCTCGTCTTTGCGGGGCATGACCATAACTACGCCCGCCGTCTGCCCTTTGTGGACACCAACAGCGCCGTCAAGACCTATATCCACAAGCTCTCGCCTGCCTTCGAGCGTGTCGGTGCCGGGTGCCGCTTCTACCAGTTGCTCACCCTCACCGCCGACACCATGTACATGGAGACACGCCTCTTCGACAGCGGCGAGTTGTACGACCGGGTGGCTGTCTCCCGCGACGCCGAAGGGCGGCGCACCTATGACGTCTCCTCCGACCTCGGCGAGGAGCGGGTCGAACTGCCCGAGCGTTACCGCGACCGGACGGACAAGCCCTCCGCCCGTATCCGACGCTTCCTCAACCGGCGCGCTGCGCGGCAGCGCGCCGCCATCTGACGTTGCCTATCACTTCCCGTGCCGTCATATTGTCGGTGCAGAAATACAGCGACAAAGCCGTCATCCTGCACACCTACACGCAACAAGCGGGCAGGCGCAATTTCATGGTCTATGGAGCCGCTTCGCGCCGTAAGCGGGCGACGTTGCCTGCGCCGATGACGCTGGTCGAAGTGGTGTGGGACGACCATTCGGCGCGCGAACTGCCCGCGCTGCGGGATATACACACGCTCTACGTGCCGGCGCACGCGGATGATGTGCGCCGCCAGTGTGTCGCCCTCTTCCTGGCCGAAGTGCTCTTCCGCATCCTGCGTCACCCCTTGCCCGACGACGACCTGTTCCGCCTCGTCGAGCAGACCGCGGTCGAACTGGACCACACCGACCGCCCGCAGGACCTGCACCTCCGCTGTCTGGTCGCGTTGGCCGAGTGCCTCGGCTTTGCTATCGACGCCGAGGAGCACCCCGAACTATTGGCGTTGCCCGCTTCACGCGAGCAACGCCAACAGCAACTCGTAGCCCTCTGCGACTACCTGCGCCTCCATGTGGAGGAAATGCCGGAGATCGCGTCTCTGCCTGTTCTTATGGAGGTGTTCGACTAAACCGTCCGGCGCCCGTCGGGCGCCGGAGACAGCTTAGCGGTTTGCGTACATGTCTGCGTAGTATTTCTCGTATTCCCCGCTGGTGATGTTGTCCACCCAGTCCTGATTCTCCAGGTACCAGCGCACGGTCCTCTCTATCCCCTCTTCGAACTGCAGGGAGGGCTCCCAACCCAGTTCGCGCTGCAGCTTGCTGCTGTCTATCGCATAACGCAGGTCGTGCCCCGCACGGTCGGTCACGTACGTAATCAGGTCCATGTCCGCGCCTTCGGGACGGCCCAGCAGACGGTCCACCGTCCGGATGAGGACGCGTATGATGTCGATGTTCTTCCACTCGTTGAACCCGCCGATGTTATATGTCTCGGCGATGGTGCCGTGGTGGAAGATCAGGTCGATGGCGCGCGCGTGGTCCTCCACGAACAGCCAGTCGCGCACGTTCTCCCCCTTGCCATAGACGGGCAGGGGCTTGCGGTGGCGGATATTATTGATGAACAGGGGGATAAGCTTCTCCGGGAACTGGTACGGGCCGTAGTTGTTCGAGCAGTTGGTCACGATGGTGGGCATGCCGTATGTGTCGTGGAAGGCGCGGACGAAGTGGTCGCTGGACGCCTTGCTGGCCGAGTAGGGAGAGTGGGGATTGTACTTGGTTGTCTCCACGAAGAACTCCGTGCCGTAGGCCAGGTGGTGCTCGCCGGACGACGCTTTGGTGGTGAAGGGAGGCTCCACGCCTGCGGGGTGGGTCATCTCCAGCGCACCATACACCTCGTCCGTGGATATGTGGTAGAAGCGTTTGCCCTCGTAGCGCTCAGGCAGACTCTCCCAGTACAGCTTGGCCGCCTGCAGCAGCGAGAGCGTGCCCATGACGTTCGTCCGGGCAAAGGTGAAGGGGTCCTTGATGCTGCGGTCCACGTGGCTCTCGGCGGCCAGGTGGATGATGCCCGTCACGTGCTCCTCCTGCATGAGGGCGAGCACGGCGTCGAAGTCACATATGTCGGCGCGCACGAAGCGGTAGTTGGGGCGGTCTTCGATGTCGCGCAGGTTGTTCAGGTTGCCCGCGTAGGTCAGTTTGTCCAGGTTGATGATGCGGTAGTCGGGGTACTTGTTCACGAACAGGCGTACAACGTGGCTGCCGATGAAGCCGGCACCGCCGGTGATGAGGATAGTGTTCATTATCTGTGTTGTTTATGGGTTCTCTGTCTATTGCGGCAGGTTAGCGGCTTTGGTGCGGAAGAAGTTGCTCTCTCGCCCCGTCCCGTCTCCGCTGCCTCCTGTCAGCAGCCGGTAGGCGGGGAAGGAGGACCATTCGGAGGGACGGTCTTCCAGTACGCAGTCCTCGCCCGTGTCGTTATATACATAGGGCCGCACGCGCGCCTGCATCTGACGTACGCGCGCCGAGGCCGCTGTCGGTTCCATCAGCTCGGGGTCGGTCGCTATCTGACGCAGGTAGGTGCAGTAGCGCTCGCGGTACTCGCTGATGGACATCACTTTGCGCATCAGTATGCGGTCCCCCTCCAGCGACCCCCAGTGCAACATGTCTTTCGTGCCCGGGTTGCCGTACGTGTCCAGCCCGGTGCCCAGGGTGTTGTCATAGTCGAAGGGCACAAAGTGGAAACGGTGTTGCGTGTCGAAGTAGAAGAAATAGTTGTTCTGGTTGCACCAGTAGTCGTCCCACATCCCGACCATCACGCTCACGGCGTAGGCGCGCAGGAACAGGTCGATGTCCATGTGCTCCTCCAGCCATTGGTGCAGCGTCTCGCTGCCGGAGGGGAGGGGCGTCATGCCGGCGATGAAATCGTGCAGCTCCTGTTGCGCAGCGGCGAGGGACTGCTTGTTGGTCTTGAGTGTATAGACGGGGTTGACCTCGCCGTAGTCGTCGTTGAGACCCATGCGGCTGATGTCGCTGTTGCTCAGGTCGGCCCCCCATGCGGCTTTCCACAGGTTGCCGTTGGTGTCAGTCAGGTGCCCCTCGCGTTGGCGTTGGGCCAGCCAACCTTTGCGGGGATTCTCTATCAACTCATACACACCCATATAGACAGGCTTGCTGTCCCCCTCGATGTGGATGCTGAGGCGGCAATAGGAGGCGCGCGGCGCGGTCCATACGCCGAAGCGACGGAACAGGTCGTAGCAGAACACCTCGCGGCAGTAGGCCGGGTCGTCTTTGTGCCACTTCAGGATGACGCGGTCGTAGCCGAAGAAGCGCTTGCCCGAGGTGTATTCGGTGAATTTGACGCCGAAGTGGGCATGGTGCCACTGTCCGCCGCGGCGGTGCGGCTCTCCGTAGTTGCCTTCCGGACGGCGGCGCGAGGTGTTACCCCGCGGGCGCAGACCCACGCTGTCACGATGATAGACCTGCTCCCCCTTGCGGAACGTGAAGGCCGCAGGGACATAGAGACCGTTCTGCGGATAGACGTCCAGGTTGGTCAGGTACTCGTTCCATGCCGCCTCGCTCAGGGTGAGTGTTATCTCCGGCACCGCCTCTATATCGAAGAGCATATCGACGTCGGGTGACAGGTCCGGGGACTTGGGCTCCACCGGTGCAGGCGGCTCTGCGGGCGTGCTGTCCTGCGGGGCGGGCGGGGGCGTGACCGTGTCCGACGGCACGACCGTCACCGTGTCCCTTCCCGGCTCCTCCGGCTCGGGCACCACCGGCTGACAGGACGCAAAGAACAGCGCAACAAGCATGCATACCGGTATATACCTGCTTGCTGCCGTCGACAGTCTTTGCCGCTGCTGCCGGGCGTAAGCCCCTGACTCGTATGTCTGCTGCCTGATTATCATTGCTTGTTATTCGTAAATCAAAATTGTTTAGCGTTGTTTAAAATCGTTTAGAATTGTTTAGAATTGTTTAGAATTGTTTAGCGTTGTTTAAAATTGTTTAGAATTGTTTAGCGTTGTTTAAAATCGTTTAGAATTGTTTAGAATTGTTTAGAATTGTTTAGCGTTGTTTAGAATTGTTTAGAATTGTTGACAATTTTGAACCATCTTGAACTATTTCAAACTATTTTGAACCATCTTGAACCATCTTGAACCATTTTTAACTATTTTGAACCATCTTGAACCATCTTGAACTATTTCAAACTATTTTGAACCATCTGGAACCATC
>JAFUUE010000041.1 GCA_017483945.1 Paludibacteraceae bacterium
GGGAAATATGCACCAAGCGAGCGCAGGAGAGTGCGCTCGCTTGGTGCATATCGGGAATCGATAAGGGATATCCCAAGATTAGAGGACTACGGGTTCGCCCATGAGGTTACCCATGAGGATAACGACGAGCAGGGCAAGGATAGCGTAGAACTCAGGGAAGGCAGCCATAATCATCGTGCCGGCCGTTACGTTATGTCCGCTACCGGTAGCAGCAACACCGTTGGCGCAGACCTGTCCCTGACGAATAGCGGAGAGGAGTGCGACGAGTCCGAGTGCGATACCGCCGCCGAGGATAGCCGCAGCTTGGAGGGTAGAGATAGCGTCGGTGAGGTACTTCTGCACCATGAAATAGCCCACGAATCCGTAGATACCCTGTGTAGAGGGGAGGGCGGAAAGGAGGATGTAGGTACCCATGGCATCCGGACGTTTCTTGAGCGCGCCGACCACAGCGTTACCACACATTGTCAAGCCATACACACTACCCACGCCGGAGAGACCGACCATGAATGCGATGCCGATAAAGGCAATAATAAGATTGAGTGTCATAATAGTAAGATATTAAATGTTATTAGTTAGTTTTCTTAAAGGGTTGATATTCTTTGCCTCCGCCCTCAAATCCGGCATTCTTGTAGAACTCGACGAAGGTAAGACGCATCGGGTGGACGACGGATGAGATAAGACAAAGTGCGAAGTTGAGTGAGTGTCCAAAGAGGAGGATGAGCAGCGTAGGCAGCCATCCAATCCAAGCGGGCAGTGCGCCTCCCGCCTGCAGTGCCAGGGCATTGAATACATTACCCAGAATACCGCCGGCCAGTCCGAGTGCAAAGAGTCGGATATAGCTGAGCACGTCTCCGAGCAGTCCGCTAATCATGTTATAGGTTCCCCATAATCCTCCTCCGACATTGAGCAGCAAGACCTTGCGGTCCGGATTGCTATAGAAGAGGATGAAGAGCGCACAGACTGCGAGAAGCCCGTAGATGCAGTAGGTGCCAACCGTTGAGAGCGAGCCGGCAAGGGCAGCCCAGACGATGAGCGTCACAAGGGCGACAAGCCATGCGCAGTCATAGGCAGCATACTTAAAGCCATCACGGAGCGTTATCTTCACGACCTTGAAGCCCATCGCGAAGAGTATCTGGAAGATACCGATGAAGATAGCGAAGACCATCATCGGGTGATAAGAGCCTCCGAGGATATGCACGGTGGCGTTCGTCTCAGTGATGAAGTACTGCTTAACGGGGGCCAGAACGGCTACATCCTCAAGGTTGATACCGAAGAACATACCTGTCAGGATGCCGACGACCATGGTTGTGATGCCCATGAAGACTCCTAACCATCCCCACTCTTTCATCTTCGGCACCTTGAGGATGACGGCGATGCCGATGAGCAAGACGAGCAGGCCATAGCCTCCGTCGCCCAGACAGAGTCCGAAGAAGAGCATGAAGAAAGGCGCGAAGAAGGGCGTCGGGTCCAATTCCGCATAGTTAGGCAGCGAATAGAGGCGCGTGATAGGCTCGAAGAGGCGTGTGTAGAAGTTGTTGCGCAGTTGGATAGGCGTATTATCCTCTGCGACGGGGTCACTCGCTTCGTAATAGGTACGTGCAATGTCTAGGATTGCTTCGAGTTCGGCCGTCTTCTCAACGGGGCAGAATCCCTCGAGGAGACAGAGAGATCCATCGACGAGTTGGTCGGTAGAGAGTCGGACGCGCGTCCAGTCAATCTGCTGCCGTGCCTCAGTCAGTTCGTGCTGCAGTCGTTCGGTATTGGCGAGTTGCCATGCCTCGATGCGTGCATCGGCGGCCGCAAGGAGGGCGCTGAGGTGCTCTATCTCGGTAGCCCACTGAGCGGGCGTCTTATCGCTGAGTTGCAGTTCGGCAGCCGCGGTGTCGGAGAGGTCTGCGGGTTGCTCCTGTGCCGGTGTGACCTGTACGAAATAGGTCTTGCCTCCTTCGGAGCGGACCGGTACGCCCCACTCCGCGCGGAACGCCTTATCTGGGCAGACGAAGAAGCGCAGTGTGTGTCCCGACTCGCGTATAGCCCGGAGTTGCTGCGGGTCATATTCTCCCCAGACAGCAGCTTTCTGCATCTGCTGACGGGCATCGGCTATTCGCTGCTCGACCTGACTCTTCTCGTTCAGGAGTTGGTCGGGCGCTCCCTGCTTAAGCAGTCGGTTAATCTCATCCTCATGGCGTAGCGCCTCCTGCAGGTCGGGGTCGTTCTCGATGAGTCCTGCGGCTTTTTGGGTGATATGAACTACACCGGCCTCGCGCAAGGACTCAAGGAACGCGTCATAGTCGCGATGGAACACCAGGAAGGTGTATTTCTTCATTCGTGTGATCATGCTTGTACCCTCCTTTCCTCTTGCGCACGCGCTTCCGCTTCACGCTTGCTTTTTACGATTTTTTGGGACGACTTGGATAGGTTCTCCTCGTCCTCCATGAAACGTTTGATTTTGCGTATAGCATCCTGATAGCCGGGTATCTGCACTTTCTCGAAGAGGTTCACTTTCTGGGTGGTTTTCTTGCGTGCATACTCGAGCAGTTCGACTTTGCGTCTGACGAACTCCTGACGTATGCCGACCTCCGCGATGGCTTTGAGTTGCTCAAATCCGTCGGCGAACCACTTGGGCGAAGAGAAGAGCGAGAAAGGCTTGGTGGTATAGACGACCTCGTCAAGCACGGGGACGCGCACGCCGGCTATCTTCCGGATAGACATGCGCACATCATCCACATGGATGAGGCTTGTGTCAAATTCCCCCCATAGCGCAATCATTTGGTCGTATCCCTGGATGCGCTGTTCGACCTCTCGGTCGAGGTCCTCAAGCTCCTGCTTGGCTCGTTTCACCTCGAGGCGAAGAGCCGTCTCCTTGCTTTGGAGCGTAGGGAGGGTTCGTTGGCGCATCTTCAGGTCTTTCTCCAGACCTTGAAGCGAAGTCTTATTATATTGAAAACTTATTGCCATTTTTATTTACCATTTGGTCATTTACCATTTACCATTTATTGGTTCATTTAGCCATTTGGTTATTTAGCCGACCAGTATTTGTCCACTAAAGCTTGTTTGATGTTGACTTCTTCGGGTTTGAAGTACTTGCCGAAGAGTTGCCATGCGACGTCGAGCATCTGGGTGGTATTGATATTGACGTCGATAGCGAGTATTTCGCAGCTGTAGTCGCGTGCGAAGCTGAGGCAACGCTCGTCGTAGTCGGTCAAGTCGAATCCGTTCTCCTTCTTGGTTTTGGCATTGGCGGCATCGGCATAGAGTCGTACGGCGGCGTTCATGACCTGCGGATGGTCTTCGCGAGTCTTCTTGCCGGCGACCAGTTGCTTCAGACGCGAGAGTGAGCGGAAGGGGTCCACGATGACTTTACCGATATCGGAATCGCGTCGGAGATAGAGCTGTCCCTCCGTGATATAGCCGGTGTTATCCGGGATAGCGTGCGTGATATCGCCGCCTGAGAGGGTTGTCACCGCGATGATGGTGATAGAGCCACCTGTGGGGAACTGCACCGCTTTCTCATAGATTTTCGCCAAGTCACTATAGAGGGAGCCCGGCATGGAGTCCTTAGAAGGAATCTGGTCCATACGGTTGGAGACGATAGCGAGAGCATCGGCATAGAGGGTCATATCGGTCAAGAGGACGAGCACTTTCTCGTTCTTCTCCACGGCAAAATACTCGGCAGCCGTCAGGGCCATATCAGGGATGAGCAGACGCTCAACAGGCGGGTTCTCGGTCGTATTGACAAACGAGACGATGTGGTCAAGCACGCCTGCATTGGAGAAGACGTTCTTGAAATAGAGGTAGTCGTCGTTGGTAAGGCCCATGCCGCCGAGGATGATTTTGTCGGTCTGCGCACGCAGCGCCACATTGGCCATGACCTGGTTATAGGGTTGGTCCGGGTCGGCGAAGAAAGGTATCTTCTGGCCGGATACCAGGGTGTTATTCAGGTCAATACCTGCGATACCTGTTGCGATAAGTTCCGACGGTTGTTTACGCCGCACGGGGTTGACCGACGGTCCGCCGATTTCGACCTCTTGTCCCTCTATCTCGGGTCCTCCGTCGATAGGGTCTCCATAGGCGTTGAAGAAGCGTCCGGCCAGTTGGTCACTGACCTTGAGCGACGGTGCCTTCCCCAGGAAGACGACTTCCGCATTGGTGGGAATACCTTCGGTACCCTCAAAGACCTGCAGCGTGACATCGTCCCCCATGATTTTAACGACCTGCGCCAGTTTGCCATCGACGGTGGCCAACTCGTCGTTACCGACGCCTTGTGCTTTCAGTGAACAGGTTGCCTTAGTGATAGCAGTAATCTGCGTATAGATTTTCTGAAATGCTTTTGCCATATATTCTATTGATTTATTCGTTATTGGTGGTGTTATCGTCCGTACTATCCGGAATAAATTCAGACGCGCCATACTCGGGTGCGGGCACTCCATACATACAATGAATCAGGGTGTCCGGCGGCGGGCAGCCGTATTTTTCAACAGGGACACCATACTCCACGAGCGGTTCATCACACCCCGTCAAGCCCAGCGATGCAATCATTGAACTCAGAACCAGATTTATGAGACTTCTAACCTTTTTCATGCCACGATTTGTTTTTCTGCAAGCAGGGCATCCAGTTTCTTGCGATAGTCTTCGAACTCCGGCGAGTGGAACTCGCAATAGTTCATCTGCTTGCAGAGGTTGATGACACGTTTGAAATAGTCTATGACATCGAGGAAGTTATCAAAGTCGTAGTCATGGCGGCAGATGTCCATCACCAGACGCAGCATATACTGCTGGCGCTCGAGCGGGCATACCGCATCTATCTTATCGAAGGCATCCTGCTGGAGGATGACGAAGTCGATGACTTCCGATTTCCAGAACTCCTCGTGATAATCTACAGGCACGCCGTCGTCACCGAGGATATTGATTTGCTCCTGAATCTCTTTTCCGCGTTGCAGATAGGTCTTCATGTCGTTGACCATAGGCAGCCAATCCTTGTCAATCAGTTCGGATATATAGGCGTCGAACTCAGGATACTCCACATATTTCGAGTAGGAGTCGATGGGGTTGACGGCCGGATAGCGTTTGCGGTCGGCACGTGCCTGTTCAAGGGCATAGAAGCAGCGTGCCACTTTCTTTGTACCCTCCGTGACAGGCTCTTTGAGGTTACCACCGGCAGGTGATACTGTTCCCAGGAAGGTGACCGAGCCGGTAGCGCCATTATAGAGATAGACATATCCTGCGCGGGCATAGAAGGCGCCGATGATAGCCGAGAGGTCCATCGGGAAGGCATCCTGTCCGGGCAGTTCCTCCATACGGTTAGACATCTCACGGAGCGCCTGTGCCCAGCGGGATGTAGAGTCGGCCATGAGCAAGACGCGCAGTCCCATAGAGCGATAGTACTCGGCGATGGTCATGGATGTATAAACGGACGCCTCACGGGAAGCGACAGGCATGTTGGATGTGTTGGCAATAATGATAGTACGCTCCATGAGTTTGCGTCCTGTATGCGGGTCATCCAGTTCGGGGAACTCGGTGAATGTCTCGACCACCTCGTTGGCACGTTCGCCGCAAGCTGCGATGATTACGATGTCCGCCTCCGCCTGCTTGGAGATAGCGTGCTGGAGCACGGTCTTGCCTGTACCGAAGGGGCCGGGGATAAAGCCTGTACCCCCCTCGCAGATGGGGTTAGCGGTGTCAATGGTCCGCACGCCGGTCTCCAGCAACTTGAAGGGACGCGGTTTGGACTTATAGGCTGTGATAGCCTTCTTGACCGGCCATTTCTGCACCATCGTGACCTGATGCTCATTGCCTTCGCTATCGGTCAGTACGGCGATAGTGTCATTGATGGTATATTCCCCTTGTGGGGCAATCGTTTTGACGGTATATTCGCCGGAGAAGACAAAGGGGACCATGATTTTATGGGGTTGGTGGTTCTCATCCACCTCGCCGAGCCATGCGGCAGCCTCGACCTTGTCTCCGACCTTAGCGATGGGGGTGAATGCCCAGCGTTTCTCGGTGTCCAGCGGGAAGTTATACTCACCGCGTTTGAGGAAGACGCCTGTCAGGCGGTCCAAGTCGTTTTGCAGGCCATCGTAGTTACGGGAGAGGAGTCCCGGGCCGAGGGTCACTTCGAGCATGTGTCCGGTGAACTCCACGAGGTTACCGACCTTGAGTCCGCGCGTGGACTCAAACACCTGCACGAAGACATTGTCTCCCGTTACTTTAATTACCTCTGCCATCAGTCGGACGTCACCGATATGGATATAGCAGATTTCGTTTTGCGATACAGGCCCATCTACAGCAACCGTCACGAGGTTGGCAATGATGCCTTTTACTTTACCAGTAGTAGCCATGTTATATTATTGTGTTTTAATTATCCAAATGAATATCTTTCTTCATGTCAGCGAGCAGTGCGCGGAAGATTTGTTCTCCCTGTTCGCGGGTCAGGTCATCCCAGCGGTGGAGGATAGTGGCCTGCAGGTAGTAAGCCAGCACATTATCCAGTTCGAAATAGTTGAACAAGGTGAAGTCCTCGATCCACTGCCACCGGAGCGCATCAATATGTTTCTCTCGTTCGAGCAGGTCCTGTATCTCGCTCACGGCGACGATATCCTTCAGTTCCGGCAAGACGGCGGTCAGATTGGCGTTCTTGGAGAGTGCCCCTTGACGCAAGAGTCGTGCGACTTCATTATCCCCGACGATAGCTTTGCCGGGGTCGTAATCATGCTTAGCACAGACGACGGCAGCCAGGACATTATTCAGGTTGAGGTTGAACTCAAACCATGCTTTCACGAAGGCATTCTTGGAGTTCATGCCCTGTTCATAGAGCAGTTGGGTACGGAAGTCTTCTTCCGAGAGGGTTGTCTCGTGGAAGCGGTCGAGCACCGCGTCATCCTCCATGAGCGCCAATATATCGGGTGCGTCGGCTCGCTTGCTCAATTGCTCGACACAAGCATAGTCAGCAGGAGGCATCTGCTCCTGCAGCAGTTCGAGCAACTTATCGTACGCGAGACGCGGCGTCTCGTCGATACGCAACTCGTCCAAGCCGGCCAACAAATAGTGATACAGCATAGGGCTTAGAACAAGAGTTCGATTAACTGCGGACGTAGATACTGCTTGAAGTAGGCGATGAGTTCAGCGTCGCCGAAGGCCAGTTTGTATCCGCCTTCTGCCGGAGCGATAGCGAAGTCCGTCTTGATACCTTTGACCTCACGAATCTCCACGCCCTTGTTGAGCAGTTCCTTGGCGTTAGCGGCAAAATACTTACGCAGAGCCTCGGCATCCTTGGCCTCTATCACGACGTCGCCCTCCTTGGTCAGTTGTGCGGCCAGGTCAGCGATAATCTTCTGCATGAATTTCGGGTCAACGGTAGCGGCTTTGACGCTGTCCTCCACCACTTTGCCACAGAGGAGGTTAGCTATCTCCGTCTTGAGGGCATTGAGAGACTGGTCGGCATACATACGCAGTTCCACGCGTGTATTTTTGTCCAGTTCCTGTGCTTTATTCTGCGCCTCAATGACTATTTTGTCCGCTTGTTTCTTAGCCTCATTGATGATTGCCTGCGCTTGCTGCTGCGCCTGAGCGACGATAGCTTTCGCCTCTTCGTTTCCTTTCTCTACGCCCTCAGCATAGAGTTTGTTAGTCAATTCATTTAAGTCCATTGTATTATGTATTTTATTATGTACGTGATTGGTGTGTGTTATCCCATAGCTCCGTTCACCTGGATGACTTGTCCCGAGACATAGCTGCTCAGGTCCGAGGCGAGGAAGAGGGCCACCTTGGCGACCTCATCGGGTTCACCTCCGCGGCGCATGGGAATCATCTCGACGAATTGTTTGAGATGTTCCTCGGACAAGGTCTTGGTCATGTCGGTCAGGATGAAGCCGGGAGCGATAGCATTGGCCCTTATGCCCCTCGAGCCCAGTTCTTTGGCAACGGACTTCATGAGGGCGATGATACCGGCCTTAGAGGCTGCATAGTTCGCCTGTCCTGGATTGCCGTTAAGGCCCACGATAGAGGACATAGAGAGGATACTGCCGCTACGCTGTCTGACCATAACAGGTGTGACAGCATGGGTGAAGTTGAAGACAGACTTCAGGTTCACATCCAGCACATCATCCCACTGCTGCTCAGTCATGCGCATGAGCAGCGTGTCGCGCGTGATACCGGCATTATTGACGAGTATGTCTATACGTCCGAAGTCCGCGGCTATCTGCTGCACCACGCGATGGGTATCTGCAAAGTCCGCGGCATCACTGAGGTAAGCCTCGGCCTTCACGCCCAGATTCCTCAACTCGGCCAAAGTGGCATCCGCTTGTTCTCCAAGGACGATATCCGTGAAGGCGATATTACATCCCTCGGCCGCGAAGCGCAAGGCGATGGCCTTGCCGATGCCGCGTGAGGCGCCTGTGATAACGGCTGTTTTATTCGTTAGAAGCATGGTGTTATTCAGTCTTCTTTCACAGGGATAACCCCTGTCGGTTTTTTGATTGTATATTTGGTCATTTCCTGATTCGACTCGAATCCTATACCGCGGATTGTCGATGTCGCCCGTTGTATCGTTATCGTCGAATCGGAATAGACGCGTTCCGTCTTCTGATTCCAATAGAGTTCCTCGGTGAAGAACTCTTCGCCCTGCAGGTTACGGGCATAGACATTGCCGCGGAGTCTCCAGATTTGTTCATCCTCGTTATAGTGGGCGTAATCGGCCTGCAGGTATGCCTCGGGGTGGAGGTAATCATCGTATCGCTGCAGGTGCACGCCCTTAGGGAACTCCCAATAGGACGGTTTGGCCTTGTCATAGACCAGCCACTCGGCTGCCTCAATATGGTAACGTGTGATGCCTGAGTCAGAGATGAGTGTAACGACATTATGCGCCCGCAACATAGGTATAGCGGCGCGATTCTGTACGGCATCGGTCTGGAGTTTGACATCCTTCCTACAAGCAGACAAGCAGAGCGCCATTGCCATCAAGAAGACGGCAATGGTGCTTATACCTGTATGCAGCGGAGATGTCCTCATTCATCCTTATTTAGCGGGTCTGCAGATAGTGCTTTCGTTAATCCACCCGCCGACGATGAAGGTTGTTCCGCCAAACTCGTTAGGCAGGTCGAACATCTCCTCTTTGGTGGGGAAGTAGCGGCTATAGGATGCGATGAACTTATCAGCCGTAGCGGCACATGAGGGGTCCACACGTTTCGCTTTGGCGAACTGGTCCACAGCTACCCAGAAGACCGTTTTGTTGAGGATAGCAGCTTTGGCAGCGGGCATATCCGAAGCGGAATAGGGCTGTGAAGCGGCGTAGCACATACCGATGAGGAGGTAGCAACGTCCCTGGTTGGGGTTGACTTCGAGGGACTGGCGGGCATAGTTGCGTGCCTCAGCATATCGTTTGAGCTTATCCATATTGATGTTCGCGATATTGAAGAGGTAGTCCTCGCG
The DNA here is from genome assembly GCA_017483945.1 of Paludibacteraceae bacterium. GTDB lineage: Bacteria > Bacteroidota > Bacteroidia > Bacteroidales > Paludibacteraceae > Colicola. The sequence continues at coordinate 9,427 of JAFUUE010000041.1, forward strand.
GTCGGGGTCGTCCTCATCCTCAATGAGATTAATCGCCTGTTTGAAGTAGTCGATGGCTCCCGTCCAGTCCTCTTTCTTCATACACATGCGGGCGCATCCGGCAGCAGACTCTTCGGTCGGTTTGAGTTTATGCGAGGCCTCTGCGGCAGCGAAATAGACATCGGACTCGGTGCAGTTCACGCGTTTATAGAGCATGATTATCTTGCCGAGCACTTCAAGGTTCTGCTCATTCTCCTTGACCGTCTTTGCATAGAGTTCGTCCAGTTTGGCACAATCGGCAGCACCTGATTGTGCGAAGAGTCCGTCGATATAGTCTTTCTGCTGTCCGGCGACGGCTGCGTTCTTGTTGGCAGGATTGGCAGCCGCGGCAGCCAGGTACTCCGATGCGAGAGAGTAGTCAGCGATAAACTGCTCGCCATAGGCTTCGGGGTTGGACTTATAGATAGCATAGCTTATCTTGACGAATTGGACGAGCACTTTAATCTGCGACTCGCGTCCCATGCCCTGCACGGACTCTTTGGCCCAGGGGTAGGCGTCCGCGATTTTATCAGGATAGTACTGGCAGAAATCCAGTGCTTTCTGTCCGAGGATATAAGCTGTCGGATACTTGGGGTCGTTTCCGAAATAGCGGATACGCTTGTCGTGGATAGCGACGGCGAGTTGCCGGATTTGCTCTTTCTCCTCTTCGGTTGCGGCATTGTTATACTTCCACTCGAGGATTTTAGCGCCCTGGGTATAGATAGCCTTATTGGCATTAGGGCAGTTGTTATACACTTCCCACCAGGGTTCGTAGGCGTCGGCGAACTGTTTGTTTTTCACGCTCTCGTTGAAGAGAGAGACATTGACGACGCAGTCCTCGGTGATGACGGGGTCTTCCTCGGGTTCTGCCACCTGTTGTTGTTCTTGTACTTGGGGTGCGTTTTTCGGTTTTTTAGCACACGCGATGGCCGGTATAGTGGCGCATAGTGCGATGGCTAACAAGGCTTTCGTTTTCATAATCGTATTGTAATTAAGTTAATATTCGTTTATTCTCCGTTGTCCGCAGCGGTTCTCATTTATTACACTGCAAAAGTAGTGCCAAAGTGTGTTCGGGCGGGCATTAAAGTTTTCTTTTGAAGAACCAGTTTTCGGAAATGGCGGCATTGATAGTGAGTTTGAGCATGTTCTCCTGCATCATTTTATCTCCGCCGCGATGGGTATATTCGAGTGAGGCATTAAAGACGGTCGCGACCGTTCGGAGGGGCAGTCCGACACCGAGGGTGACGGTGAAGTCAGGCTGCTTGACATCGGGTATATAGTTGTCCACGACATTGGCGCCGAGTCTCCAGCGAACGCGCTCGGCATAGTTGCGTCCCATCGGATTATGGCGATACTCGATACCGAGGGCGTATTTATCCCGATTAGTCATGTATCCGGTGAGCGTAAGGAACTCGGCCGAAGCCCAGTCCTGGTGCATATAGTCAAAGGCGACGGTGAGGCGGTTAGCCCATGTATAGGAGGCTCCTACGCCATAGGCGAGGGGCGTATGGAAGCCGTCTTTTACAGAGACGGTGTCATTGAACGTGGACTCATAGATGATTTCACTCGAATGGAGGCGTGCCTTGTTCTCGAAGACGGCACCGAGGGAGAAGGCGTGGCCGCCGAAGTCATGGAAGAGCTGCATGCCATAGCGCAGGCGGACACTGCTGACCTCTGTGTAAACGCCCTGAATGACAGGCGATAGGCCCGCCTCGTCGAAGGTGAGTGTATGGAGGTCAACCGACTGTCCGAACATATAATAGATATTGGCGCCGAGTGCGACCCAGTCGCAGATATTAAAGCTCAGTCCTCCGTACACCTGACTGATGCCACCGGAGCCCTGATAGGCAGTGGTGTAGTGATAGGCGGAGCGTATGGAGTCGCGGCCGGTGATATTGTACCCCTTGGCGGAGAAGGGTATGAGTCCTGCGGAGAAGGCGATGTAGCGTTTCCAGAGGGGGAACTGCATGGCGAGGTACTCCAGGTTGCCGTTCGCCTTATTGGCCACTCCGGCGGCATCGGCGTAATGGCTCCAGGAGACGGCTGCCGCGACATCGAACATGAAGGTCAAGCTGTCGCAAGCGGTATAAGAAGCAGGCTGCATGGGGTTGATGACCTTGTTGCTCCGCATGCCGATGCCGACCTCGCCCATCGCGCGGTAGGTATTGGGTACGTTATCGTTGATGTCGCCAAAGGCAAAGGCCGAGTACGGCGAGGATGTCCCGTTCTGCGCAGCAAGAGGCAGGAGCGGAAGCAGGCATCCGATAATCAGTATGAGTATTCTATGTCGCCACGTAGGCGTATGTTCATTGGTTTGACCCATTCCGTGTGCAAAGATACAAAAAAATATTGAATGTTGCAAATTATTCCTGCACGTAAGCGCATTTTAATACCGCCACAAGCGCATTTTAGGCCAAATGGAGGTTGTATTCGAGTATGCGATTGAGTCCGATGAGTACGAGATTCTTGTTGTAATCGAGGGGTGATTGTACGGTGTTCATGATGAAAGCGGCATGTCCTCCTGTGAGGAAGGTGCGGAAGTGTCCGACGCGTTCCTGGAGCGTGCGCATGTAGCCTTTGACCTCGAAGGCGATACCCCGGACGACTCCGGCCTTGATAGCATCGCGAGTGTTGCGTCCGAAGAGCGGTATGAGTTCGTTCTCATCCACGTCGATGAGCGGCAGGCGCGTGGTCATCTGGTTGAGGACAGAGAGTCGCATCTTGAGCCCGGGGGCGATATTCCCGCCATGGTAGCAGCCGGCGTCGTCCACGAAGTCGTAGGTGATGGCGGAGCCTATGTCGATGATCAGCAGGTTTGTATCCGGCGCGAGCGTCATTGCTCCGACGGCCGCTGCGAGCCGGTCTTGCCCGAGCGTCTCGGGAGTCTCGTATCCGTTGGTGATGGGTGTGGGGGTGAGATGGTCGAAGAGTATCATGCGTTGGCTGCGTCGGTGGAGGGCGTTGATGACGGAGGGCTCGATGTTGACGACGGAGGAGACGATGCTGTTGCGAAGGGGGTACAAAGAGAAGAGACGCTCGACGTCGGTAGAAGTGAAGCGCTTGTAAGAGAGGCTCTTAAGTATCTTGTTCTCGTCAGAGAAGATAGCCACCTTCGTACGAGAATTGCCTTGGTCAATACACAGATTCATAATATGTTAGTAGGGTCAGCTCTGTTCCAGGTCTGTTCCAGGTCTGTTACGCGTTCGGCATTTGGTTCCCGTCAAATGCGAGTCAGGTGCGCCTTGATGGCGCATCCGCGGGCGAGCCGCCCGCGTCCCAGGCGGGTCATCTCATGCTTCCCAGGCGGGTCAGGTCTGCTTCGCACCTGTCAGGTAACGGTTAGGTAACGGTCAGGTAACGGAGGGGACGGGTCAGTCGGCGGGGTTGGAGACGATATTGTTATAGAGGAAACGCTTGATGGATTTCTTGGGCGTCTTCTCGAACTCATGGGGGAATATCTGAATGCGATTGATTTGCTCGTAGGCGGCGACCATCTTGTTCAGTTCCTTTCGGTTATTCTCCATGATTTCGGTCAGTTGTTGCTCGGATATCTTCTCGCGGTCGGAGGCCTCCTGGTCGAGACAGACGAGTGCTACCAGTTTGTCGTCGACCTGGACGACAAGCGACTCGCTGACATAGGGCAGGTTATTGAGTTTCTCCTCAATCTCCTCGGGGTAGATATTCTGCCCGGAGGGTCCGAGGAGCATGGTCTTGCTGCGTCCTTTGATGAGCAGGTTGCCGTGTTCGTCGAGCATGCCGAGGTCACCGGTCTTGAGCCATCCGTCCTCGGTAAAGGTCTGGGCAGTAGCCTCTTCGTTCTTGTAGTAGCCCGCCATGACGTTCTCTCCGCGGACCTCTATCTCCCCCACTCCCTCGGGATTGGGTGCGACGATGCGCACCTGCATCGATGGCAGCACGGCTCCGCACGTATGGGGCACGAAGTCAGTGGCTTGGGTGAAGGTGATGAGCGGCGCGCACTCGGTCATTCCATAGCCCACGGAGAAGGGGAAATGGATTTTATAGAAGAACTCCTCAACCTCGGCATTGAGCGGTGCTCCACCGATGATGACCTGCGTGAACTCGCCTCCGAAAGCCTGCTCGAGGCGCTTGCGTATAGTGCCGAGGGCAGCATCTCCGAGGAAAGGAATCTCGAAGACCCAGCTCTTCATGGGGTCGGTGAGGATAGGCTGAATCATCTTCTTGTATATCTTCTCGATGATGAGGGGGACGGTGAAGATGGTCGTGGGCTTAAATTCGGCGAAGGCCTGCAGGAGGATGCGCGGCGCGAGGGGGCGTCCGTAGTAGCAGGTATGTCCTCCGGCGCAGAAGTTGCAGAGGAAGTCAAAAGCGCAACCGTATGCGTGTGCGAGGGGGAGGAAACTGAGGAAGCGGCTGCCGGGGTAGCATATATGCGTGCTCAGTCCGAAGGTGATATTGCCGGCCAGGTTATTGAGCGTAGTGATGACGCCCTTGGAGAAGCCTGTGGTGCCGGAGGTGTAGTTGATGGATGCCACCTCGGAGTTCTCCTTGATGTCATAACGGACCGAGTAGAGGCTGAACCCCTCCTTGAATTTCTCAGCGAAGAGTTGCTGGATAGTCTCCGGCGCGACCATTCCCGGCTCCAGCCCGTCGTATTGCAGGGCCAGCGGGCGGAAGTCGGTGAGGGAGAAGACGGCCCGCACGTTGAGCATGTTCTGGTTGTCAAGATGCTCCCAGATGGCGTCTCCGGCGAAGAGTAGTTTTGCCTCGGAGTGGTTGATAATATGCGTGATGTCAGCCGGTTGGAAGTCCTGGAGGATAGGCACGACGATAGCGCCGTAGGTGATAGTAGCGACATAAGTAATGGGCCAATGGACGGAGTTGCGTCCAATGAGGGCCACCTTGTCATCTTTCTGCAGCCCTGTACGGCTGAAGAGGATATGCAGTTTCTCGATACGCTTCGCCACATCGGCATAGGTATAGACCCCTTCCTTTCCGAAGTCGGACATGGCGGGTCGCTCCCAATGGAGACGGATAGCGTCCTCAAAGAGGCGAATCAGGTTCTCTTGAATCATAGTCTGATTGTTAGACGGTTACGTATTACTTAACGGACCATATACTATCCACGACGTAGAGGCTGTTTCCGCGCCATGGCAGCACGCCGCTGTATTTCTGGTAGTGCAGTTCGACCTGCTTTCCGGTGCAGTGCATGAGTGAGTCGGCGACCTGTTTGTCCGTGACGGAGAAGCGGAACTCGTTGCTTTGTACGCCGGAAGCGGCGGCCGCCTTGGACTTGAATCCGGACTGGATAAGTTTGCCTTCGTAGGTCTTGAAGACCAGTCCTTCATAGGAGAAATAGTTGAGTTCTCCTGAGTCGGTACCTTCGGAATAGACGAAGCAGAACTTGAAATAGCCGAAGATGCCGAGTGCAAGAATCAGCAGGAGGGAGATAGAAAGGAGGATTTTACGAAAGACAGACGCAGCTTTCGAGGGTGTAGAAGTCTCCATAGGATAGCAGTATTTATTGAGTTATTGTATAATTTTCAGCAAGTTAATCAATGCGGCCGTGCAAGCGCGGTCGGTTATCTGTTCGCGCAGTTTGCCGAGTCGGAAGCATCGTGCGGTGGTGCCATGCGGTGTAGCCCATGCCATCCAGACGGTGCCGACAGGTTTGTCGGGCGTCCCCCCGTCAGGCCCTGCGATGCCGCTGGTGGCGATGGCGTAGTCGGTGTGCATCAGTGCCCGGACGCTCTCCGCCATCTGCCGCACAACCGGCTCACTGACAGCACCATATTGGTCCAAGTCGTCCGCGCGGACTCCCAGGACATTCCGCTTGACCGCATTGTCATAGGCCACCACGGAGCCCATGTAGAAAGCCGATGAACCGGGGTGGCGGTTGAGCAGCGCGGCCAGCTTGCCGCCGGTACAGGACTCGGCCGTGGCGATGGTGGCGCCTGTCTCCTTAAGGCGCTTTGCCACAAGCACTTCTATCGGCTCATCCGTGTCGGCGATGCGATAGTCGCGCGTCAGGTGCCTGAGTTGGTCAAACAGCGTCTGCATCTCGTCCTCGGTGGCCCGGCCGTAGGCGGACAGGCGCAAGCGTATGACGCCGTCCTTGGGGAGGTAGGCCAGGCGGACATAGGGCGGCATGTTGCGCTCGAAGTCCTCCAAGAGGATTGCCAGGGCCGATTCGGGTATCCCGTTCACCTGTAGTGTCTTATGGATGATATGCTCCGTCGGTCGCGCGAGGCGGGGGAGTATCTGCTCCTCCATCGCAATCTTCATCTCGTAGGGCACGCCGGGCATGGCTGCCAGCAACTGACTGCCCTGACGGAAGAGCATGAGGGGCGCACTGCCCACGCGGTTGGGCAATATCTCCGCGCTCTCGGGCACCAGCCATTGAGTCGCCGTCAGCCGGTTGAGGACATCGGGGCGCTCGGCGTAGAGTTGCTCAATATGCGCGCGCACGGACGCACTCTCTATAAGGTGCGTGCCGAAATAGTCGCACAGCACCTGCTTGGTTATGTCGTCGTTGGTCGGCCCGAGGCCTCCGGTAGTCAGCACGATGTCCACACGGCGGAAGGCCTCGTCCAGTGCCGCGATGATATGCTCCCGCGTGTCGTGGACCGAGGTTATCTGATAGAGTTCTATGCCGACCTCATTGAGCCGCTCCGCCATCCATGCGGAGTTCGTATCAACGACCTGTCCTATAAGCAGTTCGTCTCCGATGGTGATTATTTCTGCGCGCATTAGACCATTCGTTTAATCATTTACCATTTGCTTGTGCCACTCGTCGGCCGTGAGGCACAGTTCGTCATACCACTCCTGCCCGAAGCGCCGGATAAGCGGCTCCTTGAGGAACTGATACAGAGGGAGATGCTGCTTCTTGCCCAACACCCGGGCACAATGGCATATATCCCAGCGATGATACTCGACTCCGACATAGTCACCGACCTGCGTGAGCCGCACGGGGTAGAGGTGGCAAGAGACGGGTTTGTTGAAGTCAATCTTGCCGGCTCGGAAGGCTTTCTCTATCAAGCAGTAGCACCACCCGTTATGGTCGGTGCGTGCGAAGATGCAGTCCTTGTCATTGACGATAGAGGTCACCCTCTCGCCGGAGGGGTCGCAGTAGGCGATGCCTTGCCGGTCCACAACGGCCCTTGCCTCCTTGGTCATATCGGGCAGCAGGACGGGCAGTATCTCATTGATTCGCTGCTCCTCCTCCGCCGTCAGGGGTGCTCCGGCATCGCCCTCGATGCAGCAACAGCCGCGGCATGTTTGCAGGTCGCAGCAGAACTCTTTCTCGAGCACGTCCAGACTGACCAATGTGTTATCGCCTATAACAAACATACGCCCTCCAACCATATCTTAAGGCCGATTGCAATCAGGATAAGGCCCCCTATAAGTTCCACATTAACACGGAAATGCTCCCCCACCAACTTACCGATAAGGTAACCGACGCAGGAGAACAGTCCGCTCACCAGACCGATAATCACAACGCCCGACCACAACCGTTCGGGCACGGGGATAAAGACAACCCCGGTGGCCAAAGCGTCAATCGACGTGGCGACAGCCAGCAGTAGCAACCGCCCCGGCTGCCATCCCGACGCTTCCTCCGACTTGTCATGCAGCGATTCCCACACCATCCTGCCCCCGATGAACGCCAGCAGAAGCAGCGCTATCCAAGGGGCGTAACGATGGAAGAAATCCGAGAAGAGGGAGCCTGCGAAATAACCGATGAGCGGCATCCCCCCCTGGAACAAACCGAACAGCAGGGCCATCAGGAGCGGTTGGGGTCGCTCCGACGAGGAGTGTACAGACAAGCCCTGTGCAATGCTGACCGCAAAGCAGTCCATGGCTAAGCCGATAGCTATCAGTATGATAGACAGTATATCCACTATTGCCGTTTGTACTTATACCGTGCCACGGTTTTGCCTTTGGCGATGTTAGTCAGTTTGTTTCGCACAAAGGTCTTGCGTATCGGTGAGATACGGTCCGTGAAGACATGTGCCTCCAGGTGGTCGTACTCATGCTGCACGATACGCGCTTTGAAGTCGGTGAAGGTGTCTTCGTGCTCCACGAAATCCTCGTCCAGGTAGCGGATAGTGATGGTCTTGGGGCGCACCACGTTCTCGCTGATACCCGGCAGGGAGAGACATCCCTCGCTATAGGTGACCGTTTCCTCGCTCTCCTCCACTATCTCGGGATTGATGAATGCCTGCTTAAAATCAGCGCATTCGGGGTATTCCTCGCCAAGTTCGGTGCCGTCCACTACAAACAGGCGGATAGACTTGCCGATTTGAGGTGCAGCCAGTCCGCATCCCTCGGCAGCCGTCAGCGTCTCGTACATATCCGCCACCAGCTGCTTCACATCCTCGGTCCCCGGCTCCAGGTCATCGGTCGGACGACGCAGCACCGGCTGGCCATACAAGTAAATAGGTAGTATCATCAACTCAATCTTTTACGGCTTTCCAGCCAATCTTCTAATATTATACATGCGGCAATGCGGTCCACTACGGCCTTATCCCGCCGTTGCATCTTCTTCATGCCTCCGCTCAACATAGCGCGGTGCGCGAGTACCGACGTGAATCGCTCGTCGTACAACTCGACACAGAGCGCGGGGAACGTCCGGCGGAGCTGTGCCAGGAAGGGGCGGATATAGTTCATCGACTCCGACTCCTCGCCGTCCATCCGGGTCGGATGACCGACCACTACGCAGTCCACCGCCTCTCTCCCCAGATAGTCTAGCAACCAAGTTATCAGCTCCTTAGTCTCTATTGTCAGCAACGGATTAGCCGTTATGCGGAGCGGGTCCGTCACGGCTAATCCGGTGCGTCTGCGTCCATAGTCTATCGCAAGGACACGTCCCATTATTGGTTCAGTTCCGCCTGAATGGCCTCGTATTCGGCGGTCATGTTGAAGCGGTAGTAGATAGTGCGCAGGGTAATCATGTAGGTGCGGTTCTCCGGATCCATGCGATGTGCCTCCTCGAAGAAAGGCAGGGACTGGCGGAACAGGTCGTTCATCTGCTCCAGCGCTTTCTTATACTCCTTCGCGTCCTGGATATTGGCCGCATCCTCGTTCACCTTGACTGCCTGGTTGTAATATACGCGTCCCTTGCCCGCAGCGGCATCGGCCAGTTTCGGGTCCACACGCAGTGCGTTGTCGAAGTCCGCCAAGGCAGCCTCGTAGCGGCCAAGGCTCTCGTTCAGGTTACCACGGATATGGTGATACTCAGCCACATTGGGCTCGCGCTCGATAGCCTCTGTCAGGTAGGTCACGGCCTCCTGCTCCTGTCCTGAGAAGATATAGTGGTTAATCAGGTTCTGCAGGAACCACGGCTCTGCGGGGAAGCGTACCACCGCCTCCTTCAGCAGGGCAACAGCCTGCAGTGTATCCTTCTCGTTCAGGTACTCTTGGTAAAGGAACTGGTTGCAGCTGACGGTCTCGAACTGGCCGTTCTTCAGGTCTTCCAGCAGGGCAATAGCCTCCGGGTGCATCTCGGCCTGGATAGCGAAGATGGCGGCATAATACTGATACTGCTCATAGGTGGTATCCTTCGGCATCTTCTGACGCATCTTCTCGTCTATCATCGGCAGGTCGGGGATGTTCAGGTGAGCCACAAACGCCTCATACGCGCCGGCATAGTCCTTCTGCTCGTTCTTGTAGATACCGTAGCTGATGAGCGCCTGCATGTCATAGTAGGTCTGCATCTTCTGCGCAATCTGCTTACGGGTCTTGAGGTCGAACTTGGGGTTGCCTTTCTTGTCATACACCGGCACCATCGCCAACTCGTCGGCATGCAGCCAGTATTTATAGCTCTCCAGAACAGCAGCACCGACGGTTTCCTCGTCTATCGGCTGTCCCATCATACGCATCGTGCGTGCCTGGTCATATTGGTAGTAACCAATCAGACCGGCGGTGAACCACGTCTCTGTCAGGTCCTTCGTCTCGTCGTTCTCCAACGCCTCGCCGATAGCGGCACGAGCTGCGGCGAAGTCGGGAGACTCACTCGACATAGCCAGGTTCTTTGCCTTACGGACATTCGCTTTCTGTGCGAAACAGCCGGCGCTTATCAGCACCAGAGCTGCCAAGAATAGTGTCTTTTTCATTTTATTCATGGTTTTTGTTTAGTTGTTTCTTCTGTTCGTGTTATTCTTCTTTCTCAGCCGTTGCCTCATCGGTCGTCGCTTCCGCGCCGTCCTCCTCGTCTTTCGGTACGATACAACCGAACATGAGGGTGTCGTTACGCTTCTGCAGTTCGATGAGTTTGACGCCTTGTGTCGCGCGGCCCTGTACGCTTATCGTATTGATAGCCATTCGGATAGCCGTACCGGATTTGGTGATGAGCATCAGGTCCTCATCGTCGCTCACGGCGTGCAGGCCCACCAGTGCACCGGTCTTGTCCGTCAGGTTCATCGTCTTCACGCCCTTGCCGCCGCGGTTCGTCACACGGTAGATAGGCTCGCCGCTCTCGTCGTCCAGCGCCGTGCGTTTGCCGAAGCCCTTCTCCGAGATGACCAACACTGTCTTGTCTGTCTCTTTCTCTACACAAATCATGCCAATCGCGACATCGCCGTGCGTTTCGTCCAGATTGATGGCGCGTACACCGGTCGCTCCACGACCCATGGCACGTACCGTTGACTCGTTGAAACGCACCACTTTACCCTGGCTGCTGGCTATGAGCATCTCGCTCTGTCCGTCGGTCAGTGTCACGCCTATCAGTTGGTCGCCTTCGCGCAGGCCCAACGCGATGATACCGTTCGCGCGGGGACGGCTGTATGCCTCCAGCGTCGTCTTCTTCATCAGACCGTTCTTGGTGGCGAAAATCAGGTAGTGGTTCTCCACATAGTCCGCATCGTTCAGTCCCTTCACATTGATGAAGGCACGCACCTTGTCGCCCTTCTGCAGGTTAATCATGTTCTGTATCGCACGGCCTTTCGACTGCTTGTTACCCTCCGGTATCTCATACACTTTCAGCCAGTAGAGACGGCCCATCTCCGTGAAGAACATCATGGTCGAGTGCATCGACGCCTGGTGTACGTACTCGATGAAGTCCTCGTCACGGGCGCTGCTTGCCTTCGAGCCGACGCCGCCGCGACCCTGCTGACGGAAGTCCGCCAGCGGAGTGCGCTTGATATAGCCCAGATGCGAGATGGTGATTACCATGTCGTCATCCGCGTACATATCCTCGGGGTTGAACTCCGTCGCCATCTTCACGATCTGCGTACGGCGCTCGTCCGCATATTTGGTCTTAATCTCAATCAGTTCCTCCTTAATCAGGTCATAGCGCAGCAACTCACTGCCTAACAGGTCATTCAGGTGCTTAATCAGCGCCATGATGTCCTCGTACTCCTTGCGCAACTCGTCGATACGCAGGCCCGTCAGTGCGCTCAGACGCATGTCCACGATGGCCTTGCTCTGCAGGTTGTCCAAGTTGAAACGCTGCTCCAGGTTGGTCTGCGCGTCTGCCGGCGTGCGACTCGCACGGATAATACGAACCACCTCGTCAATGTTATCGACCGCTATAATCAAGCCCTCCAGGATATGCGCACGCTCTTCTGCCTTGCGCAACTCGAAGCGGGTACGGCGAACCACCACCTCCATGCGGTGCTCGATGAAGTTACCCACCAGGTCCTTCAGGTTCAGCAGCATCGGACGCCCTTTCACCAGGGCGATGTTGTTCACCGAGAACGACGACTGCAGCGCCGTGAACTTATACAGCTTGTTCAGCACCACCTGCGCGTTCGCGTCACGCTTCACGTCTATGACGATGCGGATGTCGCGCTTCGACTGGTCGCTGATGTCCGAGATTCCCTCTATCTTCTTGTCGCTCACCAGGTTGGCTATATCCTTCACCAGGTCGGCTTTCACTACGCCGTAGGGCAGCTCCGTGATGATGATGCGCTCGCGGCCGTTGTCTTCCGTCTCGATGTCGGCATTCGAACGTATCACGATACGTCCGCGACCCGTCTCAAACGCGTCACGCACACCCTGATAGCCGTAGATAGTACCGCCCGTCGGGAAGTCCGGAGCCTTGATATATTGCATCAGTTCCTCCACCGTGATGTCCTCTGTCTCGGGATTGGCAATGCGCGCCTCGCGGTTCTCCACGTACGCCACACAGCCGTCTATCACCTCGCCCAGGTTATGCGTCGGCATATTCGTCGCCATACCTACGGCAATACCGCTCGCACCGTTCACCAGCAGGTTCGGGAAACGGCAGGGCAGCACCGTCGGCTCACGCAGCGTGTCGTCGAAGTTGAGCTGCATATCCACTGTATCTTTCTCTATATCACGCAGCATCTCCTCGGCCAACTTGCTCAGCCGAGCCTCCGTATAACGCATCGCTGCCGCGCCGTCACCGTCCACGGAGCCGAAGTTTCCCTGCCCGTCCACCAGGCAGTAACGCATCGCCCACGGTTGCGCCATGCGCACCAGCGTGCCGTATATACTGCTGTCGCCGTGGGGGTGATACTTACCCATCACCTCACCCACGATACGCGCACTCTTCTTCGTCGGCTTGTCACTCGTGTTACCCAACTCGTTCATTCCGAACAGCACACGCCGGTGAACCGGCTTGAAACCGTCACGCACGTCGGGCAACGCACGAGCCACTATCACACTCATCGAATAGTCGATGTACGAGGTTCGCATCTCCTCGTCAATCTTCACAGGAATAATTCTGTCGTTGTCAATCATAATTATGTTGGTTCTTGTCAATATTCGCTTCCTTTCAGCCGCAATCGCCCGCTCGCGTGCACCCGCGGCTATACGCGCACTCAAGCCCTTTTTGCCGTCTAACACGCTTTATCGCCGTTTTGACGCACTCTCGCACGCTTATCCATATTAGCTCACAAAGGTACAAAAAATATCTCATATGCGCAAATTTTTCCGACGAAAAAAGATAAAAATTTGCATATCTCGCGCTTTTTTCGTACCTTTGTGCACTATTTTTCACTTCACACAATGAAATCAATCCGATTACTACTTATGGCCACATTAGCAATGCTGAGTGCCGCATGCGCCAAACAGGCGACCGAAAACGACAACAACAACGCGCAAAATCCCGTCTCCAAACCCCAAATCACCATCGACGGTGACCGACTCACACCCGAAGCACTATGGGCCATGGGACGTATCTCCGCCGCCAAAGCCGACATCGAGACAGGCCTCCTCGCCTACACCGTCAGTTACTACAGCGTCTCCGAGAACCGCTCCACCACATGGATTCGCATCTGCAACCCATTCAATGACATGCAGGTTGTAGAGGAATTCGTCGGCTCCGACCCCGCATGGTTCGGCAACAGCGGATGCCTCGCCTACCTGAGAGGCGGCAAACTCTACCTCCGCCGCGATAAAGAAGAGGTAGCAGTCGAAGGAGCCGAAGACATCGACGCCTTCCTGCTCTCGCCAAAACGCGATAAAGTCATACTAATCAAGCAGGTAAAGACCATTCCCTCCACCGCCGACATCTACCCCGACCTGCCGCTCGCCACAGGACACGTCCACGAGGACCTCATGTACAAGCACTGGGACGAGTGGACCGAGACCGCTCCGCAGCCCTTCGTCTGCGACCTCCATATCCGCTATCACGGCCGGGGCGAACGCATCGCATCCGCCAAGATTGGCGAATGCCTCAACATCCTCGACGGCACCGCCTTCGAGTGTCCCATGAAGCCCTTCGGAGGCATCGAGCAACTGGCATGGAACCCCGACAACGAGGAGATAGCCTACACCTGCCGCAAGAAGACAGGACTCGACTACGCGCTCTCCACCAACAGCGACATCTACCTATATAATCTGCGTACACGCACGCACACGAATATCAGCGCACCCAATGGCGGATACGATATCAATCCCGCCTACTCCCCTGACGGCGAGTGGATTGCATGGCTCTCTATGGAGCGTGACGGGTACGAGAGCGACGAGAACCGACTCGTAGCCATGAACACCCGCACGGGCGAGAAACGCCGGCTCGTCCACGGATTCGGACAGGCCGTCGGCGAGTTCGCATGGTACAACGACTCCACCCTCCTCTACACCGATGTATGGCAGGGCACTATCGACCTCTATCTCACCAACCTCAACGGCGGCGGCGAACGCATGACCGAGGGGCAATACGACCTCTCACTCGCCGACGTCTCCGACCACTATGCCTTCCTCCTCGGCCACTCCATGCGCCAGGCTAACGAGCTCTACCGCTTCGACGTCGCCGAGTATCTCGCCGACCCCTCGCGCGAATACGGACCGCGAGGCATCGACTGGGAGCAGCCACACAGCGCACTCGAAGTGCCCATCCCCCAACTCACCCACGAAAATGACAACATCTACAGCCAGATAGAGCGCTCCACCGTCGTCCCGCGCTGGCAGCGTACCACCGACGGCAAGGACATGCTCACATGGATTATCTATCCGCCCCACTTCGACCCCGCTAAAAAATACCCGACCATCCTCTATTGCGAAGGAGGTCCCCAGTCACCCGTCTCCCAGTTCTGGTCCTTCCGATGGAACTTCATGATGATGTCCGCCGGCGACTATATCATCGTCGCACCCAACCGCCGCGGGCTACCCGGCTTTGGCAAGGAGTGGAACGAAGCCATCAGCGGTGACTACGGAGGACAATGCATGCGCGACTATTTCACAGCCATTGACGAGTTCTGCTCCGAGCCCTACGTGGACCGCGACCGACTCGGATGCGTCGGAGCATCCTTCGGTGGCTTTAGCGTCTATTGGATTGCCGGACAACACGACGGACGATTCAAGGCCTTCATCGCGCACGACGGCATCTTCAACATGGAGATGCAGTACCTCGAGACCGAGGAGAAATGGTTCGCCAACTGGGACATGGGTGGCGCCTACTGGGAGAAAGACAACGCCGTTGCCCAACGCACCTTCGCCAACAGCCCGCACCTGTTCGTGGACCGCTGGGACACACCTATCCTCTGCATCCACGGCGAGAAAGACTATCGCATTCTCGCCAACCAGGCCATGGCTGCCTTCGATGCCGCCAAGATGCGCGGCGTACCGGCCCAACTCCTCATCTTCCCCGATGAGAACCATTGGGTTCTCCGTCCCCAAAACGGCATCCTCTGGCAACGCACCTTCCGCAATTGGCTCGACCGATGGCTCAAAACCGAACCGGAACCGAACCAAAAACGGTAAAAAGACGGCAAAAAGACGGCAAAAAGACGAAAACGAATCGAAAACGAACCGAAGCACAAACCATATGAAATACTTCTTTACCTATGACGTCCGACACCAAGACGTGGACCATACACGCCAAATGCGGCTTCACACTCTTGAGAACTACCTGCTGGAAGTAGCGGGCACCGTCGCCGACCAACTCGGCTTCGGCATACGCGTACTCGGGCAACAGAACCTCACATGGATTCTCACATCCCTTGCACTGGAGATGCAACGCATGCCCCGACAGAATGAGCGCATCACCTTCGAGACATGGATAGAGAGCAACGCACATATGCTCTCCGTCCGTGATTTCCGTATCTGGCGCGAAGACACCCCCACCTCTGCCGACGCACCCGCTGACGCCACCCGCACGCTCCTCGGCATCTGCCGCAGCGTATGGGCCGTGCTCGAACTCGATAAGCGTGAGATTGTCAACATCTTCGACCAGCCCATCTTCGACGGCTGCATCGACGGCGAAGTCCTCCCCATGGCCCGCGCTCCGCGCATCCGTCCGACCGACTTCGACCGGCCCGACGCCCTCCTCTTCCACGACCGCGTCTGCTACTCCGACCTCGACTACAACCGCCACTGCAACTCCTGCAACTACCTCCGCAAAATGCTCGACGCCCATCTCCCCGCCTTCCTCAATCAGCCCCTCGCTCCCTCCCAATCCCCCAAAGCGTCCGATTCCGCCCAAACGCCCCGACAGAACCGCCCCTTCCGCCTCGATATCTCCTATCTCCACGAGGTCCTTCTCAACGACCCGCTCGACATCCTCGTCCTCCCCTCCCCCGACGACACCGCCGTCTCCTACCTCATCCGCAACGCTGCCAATCAGTCCTCCTCCCTCGCCCGCCTCGCCTGCCTATAGTCCTCTCGTTCATCCCTTTCTTCTTTTGCGCCCGATTTAATCGGGCTTCCCGCCCCGCCTGGAACGCGGGCTGTTCGTCTCGGTCACTGACCGCGCCCGCGGGCGCGTCATCAGACGCGACATTTTCGCGTCTTTCCGTCCTTTTCGGGGCGCGGCTTTATGCGTTCCCCGATAATGGTTTCCGTGTTAAAATATATCCCACACGCCGCCACCTTCTCCCGACCGGCTCCGCCGATAATAGGACAAAAAAAGAGACTGCCATTGTTATCAGCAGTCTCTTTGTTGCTTAACCAGGACTCGAACCCAGACAGACAGAACCAGAATCTGTAGTGCTACCATTACACCATTAAGCAATGCTTTCAGCAGGCATCAAGTGATGCTCCTTTCGGAAAAGCGGTGCAAAATTACTGCTTTTTTTTGGAACGTGCAAATATTTTCGCATTTTTTTTGAAAAAATTTGTATATTTCGCATAAAATCCCTACCTTTGCACATCATTTGAAACAGAAACACACTATGAAACACGGATTAGCCTCCACTCTGCGCGCGTTGTGCGCCGGGGTGATAGTGTCGTTATTTTCGGGTATTCCTGCGCAGGCCTCGAATGAGGAATATAGCATGTGGGACGGTTCGGTGACGAGCCTGACTGCTCAAGGAACTCCCGCAGACACATTTCTGATTGGCAGCGCCTCCGACCTGGCTTGGGTGGCGCAGGAGATTTACACAAACGGGAACGACTTTGCCGGCAAGGTATTGGTGCTGAACGCTCATATCGACCTGAGCGGTGCGCGCATCTGGACGCCGATAGGCACCCAGACCCATCCCTTTGCCGGTACGTTTGACGGCCGAGGCCACCTCATCCGCGGATTAGGTGTGCTCCGCGGGTCGGACGGTGTCGGCCTCTTCGGGCACATAGGGGCGGGCGCTATTGTGCGCAACACGGGCATCAGCGGCGGCGCTATACTGGCTAACGGCAAGCGCTGCGTAGGCACGTTGGCTGGCGTATGCGCCGGAACCATAACTAACTGTTGGAGTCAAACCCAGGTAGTCACAGCCGGCAATATCGTCGGCGGTCTGGTGGGCGAACTGACCGGCACAATGACGGATGTCTATAGCGCCGGTCTGCTGCAAGGCGGCGACACCATCGGCGGACTGATAGGCTACAACAACGGCGGTACCATCACCAACGCCTACAGCACCGGCTATGCGCAGAACGGCCGCGGCTTTGTGGGTGTCGATAATGGTGGCCATTACGCCGACTGCTACTACGACCGCAAGCTCTACTACCAGGAGCCGGGCATCGTGACCGACGGCCTGACGCCGATGGACGTGACATCGGACATGTTCAGCCTGTTTACGGGCAACGCGCTCTGGACCCAAACCGAGGACTGCTATCCGCAACTCACATCATTTGCCGCCACGGACGCCTCACTGCTGTCGGTGGCACCGATGTATATCAACACCATACAGACCGAACCGGTGAACCACGCAAGCGACCTGACGGAAGACTTCACTGTGATGACTGATGGCGGCATCGCTTGGACCTGCCACGAGGAAGAAGGCAAACGCTGGATACAGATAAGCGGGGCCAACGTAACAGTCATCCGCCCGTGCACGGAGGTTAACGTACTGGTGGATGCCAAGTTAGGCTCCGAAGTACACACCGTCTCGCTTCACCCGCGTCGCATCGAAGACCTGATGCCGGGCAAGTTCATCGGTGTGGACCGCAACGGAGCCGGCGAGGTTATCCACGAAGGTGTCTTCCACCACTTCTGCTGGGACGAGAGCAACCCGTGGCCGCTGCGAGACTCGGCCGACATGAGCGCTGCGACCCGCGGCTGGACTCGCGGCGAATACCACTACATGGTCGTGCGCGACGCTATTGACGATTCTACAAACGACACGACACGGCTGGAGGTCATCCTGCCCGACGCGACATGGGACGAGTACAAGAACTGGTTCGATTCGTATCAGATACCCACCGACTACTCAGGCCATTACCTCATCCGCAGTTTTGTGCACGACGAGGGCTGTATCCAAGACTGGATAGAGAACGCACCGGGCTTCGAATACCTCGTATTCAACAAGTTCGTGCCCGGTGAGATAGACCCGCTACCGCTGTCCGTCAACGGTTTAGGCATAGACACCTTCCTGCTGGACAACCCCATCCATATCAGCGTCGCCAGCAAGTCGGCGTCCACCGGCGGCACCGGCACAATTTGGTACCAATGGTACGTAAAGAAAGACAACGGGAACGACGAGGAGATAGAGGGCGCAACCGGTTTGACACTGACAGACTATACAGCTATAACGAGCAAGGGCGAGTACCGCTTCACCCGCGCCACCGGCGACGACAAGTGTTACACCACCCCCGACGACCGCGAGGCATGGGGCGTATATATCGCCCGTGTCTTTGACCCGCTGAATCCGGGCAGTGTGACGGATGCGGGACTGCAGGCCTTCTGCTCGGTGGCTGATGCACAGGGCTTCACTGTCCGGGCGAGCGGCGCGAGTGGCGCCGTGAGCGACCGGGGGTACGCCTACCAATGGTACATGAACGGCACTGCCATCACGGGCGCAACGAGCAAGGACCTGGCACTCAACGACGCAGCACTGACCGGCTCGTTTGCCCTGCAACCCGGACAGGACTACACCTTCACGCGCATGGCCAAGGACAACACACGCTTCACGGTGTGGACCCTGTCGAGCGGGGAACAGAAGATACATATCCGCCCGGTACTCAACACGGGCGCCATCGGCAACGACGACTTAGGACAACAGTGTGTGGCACCGGATGTCACAACGCTGGTCGTCACGGTCAGCGAGACCGCCGCGGCCTCCGGCGAAGGCACTCTGCAATACCGCTGGCTCTGCATCCTCGGCACAGACAGTACTGAGATAGGAACGGCACCTTCGCTGAGCTACACCCTGGACCTGAAGAACGAGAACATCGGCCGGACCTATAAGTTCATCCGCCAAGTGCAACAGGCGGACTGCGGCTGGGTAGAGTCCGCTGGCGCCACCACGCTGTCGTTCGGCAAGAAGAGTTACTCGGAGAAGACCGTCAACGTGTGTGAAGGAAAGATGCCTTACACGATGGTTCGTTACGACTCGAATGGTGCCAACCCCGATGTACACGTCTTCACCGCAGACGGCGAACAATGGCTCTACACGGATAACGCGGCCGGAGGATGCCCCTCTGACACGCTGTTCACCATCAACGTCGTTGATATCCCGACCATCGCCATCGAATCGGAGGCACGCCTGTGTCAGGAGCATGGGGACATCACCCTCTATTTCGACCAATTGTCCGGCGTCGCTGACCACTTCCTGATTACCTACTCACCCGACCTGGCTAAGTTCATCGGTGTGAACGACACGACCGGCGTCATCTCTGTCCCCGGCACGATTGTACTGCGCAATGTGCCCAGCATCGGAGAGGGCAACTGCTACATGAATGTACAAGTGGGTAACGCCGGTGCCGGATTGGCGGCCGAAGGCGTATGCTACAGCCAAGCCTACACCGTCCGCTTCTACCCCAGCCTCGGCGGCTATGTCCATAGCAAGTACGGACGCGTGCTCTTCGTGGATAACAACCCCGACAACGGAGAACTGCCCGCGCCCAAACTGCACTTCACCGCCTATCAGTGGTACCGTAACGGAGTGCTCCAGCCCAATCAGACCGGTCAGTATTACCACGAGAACGGCACTGCCCTGAACGGCATCTACTATGTACTGCTCACCGACGAGAACGGTGTGGTTTACCGCACGTGCGATGTGACCATGCCGGAGGAGGACAGCACCTCTGCGGCTCCGGCAGGACGTATCTACCCCGTGCCGGCAGAGGCCGGTGGGCAACTCACCGTGCTGTGCGACGAGCAAAGCTATATCAGCATCATCTCCATGAACGGCGAGCGCGTCAGCACGACACGCACCGTCTTCGGCGAGACGACGATACAGGCGCCACGCATGGCCGGGCTCTACTATGTACAGATAGAGCATGCCGACGGCACTGTCACAACCGATAAACTAATCGTTAAATAAGGGAGGGCGGAACAATGAAAAGACATCTTACTATAATTGCACTGTTCGCAATCTGTTTCGCCCCGACATGGGCAGCCTCCTATCCCGAGTCCGTCAAGCAAGAGGGACAGCAGGAACGTAATATCGCCTACGGGTGGAACTTCGATTTCTACGGCGGCCTGGGAGTGAGCAGCTACCGTTTCAGCCAGATAGGCGACAACTTCACGCCGGCTCACGTCGATCCGCACGTGGCTTTCCCCGCGTGGAACGCAGGACTGAGTATCAACTACTACTTCGTGCCTTGGATGGGTATCGGCGCGGGTGCCGAGTTCGCCTCGTATGCGAACGACGCGGCCGTGGTGCGCGGTTGGACGGACACACGCACGGACTATCAGGGACAGACCTACACCCTGACGGCAGTCCCCTACAACCTCACCGAGCGGCAGACCATCGGCATGCTGGAGATACCCGTCGCGCTCAAGTTCCGCGCCCGCCCGTCGAAGGTGGGCTTCACCGGTGCACTGGGTGTCAAACTCGGCCTCCCCATGCTCAACAGCTACAGCATGGGCAACCAAGGACGACTGGACAATCAGGTCTATTACGAGCACTGGGACTTGCTCATACAGGATATACCGACCGTGCTGGAGGATATCCCCGTGATCGGCAAGTCCGGCCAATTGGGTACCGGCGCGCTGAATGTGCTCAACTACGCCGGCTATGCAGAGCTGGGCGTGCTCGTGCAGCTGCACCAGCGCGTGGACCTGGCTATCAGTCTGTTTGGCAACTACTACATCAACAACCTGCTGGCTAACGCCAACACACTGAACCTCAGCTACGCAGACAGTTATACCGTCGGCGAGTACCCGGCGCCGTTCACCGGCACACACACCGGCATATTGGAGACGACGGAGGTGCGCGAGTTGCACCCGTGGTCCGCAGGTGTGAAGATTGGGATACAGATTAACGCCAACCGCACGCGTGCAGAGCGCGAGTATGATAATGAGCGTGCGCGCGAACGCAAGGCTGCGCAGAAGGCTAAACGGGAGCGCGAACGCCGGAAGAAAGGCAAAGACCAACCTGCTATCGAGGAGCCGACACCCGAAGTCGTCGTTCCCGAAGAGGAGCCGGAGACCATCCCCGACCCCGAAGAGGAGCGCGCACGCCGGCGCGAGGAGGCTATCGGACAGATTCGCCAACTGGCCGAAGAGCATGAGATAGACCTGTGCTCCCTGATGTGCGAGGACAGCATCGTCGTCGTGCACGACACCGTCATCATACGCGAACAGGTCATCGTACGCGACACCATACAAGAGTCTGTGCCGGAGCCTCAGCCCACGGCAGCAGAGCAACTGGACGAGGTGCTGAAGGCAGCGGTCATCTACTTCAACATCAACGACACCGTGCCCATCCTGGAGCCGCAAGATATCCTTATCCGCATCGCCGACATCCTGCGTCGCCACCCCGACCAGAAGGTGCATGTCAACGGCCATGCCTGCAAGCTCGGCACACCGGCGCTCAACAAGGTCCTGTCGAAGAACCGTGCCAAGGCGGTAGCCGCACGGCTGCGGGCACTGGGCGTGCGCGAGGACCAGATGCTCATCAAGAGCCTCGGGGCCGACCACCCCTACCGCTACACCGGTGAGCATCAGCTCAGCAAGGACCGCCGCGTCGAGATTATCCCCTACGGCGAGGAGGCTGTGCAAGAGCAGGCTCCGTCCGCCAACGGCACTCTGCAGACCTCAGAGACCGTGCAACCCGGTTCCAGACTGGCTCAGGTGGCCCGCCGCCACTATGGCGAACCGCAGTACTGGATATTCATCTACGAGGCCAACTTGGACAAGATTGCCAACCCCAACGACCTGCCTGTGGGCGTGGAACTGGTCATCCCCGACCTGAGCAAGCGCCTCGCCGGCATGAACAAGGAGCAGGCCCTGCAGGAGGCGGAGCGGGTAAAAGCCCGCCTGCTCAAGGATTAAAGCCCGTCTGCTCAAAGAATAGAGCCGCCTGTTCAAGGAATAAGGCAGCTTCGCCATAAGGCACAGAATACATCAGCGCCACGCGGTTGCGTGGCGCTGATGTATTTGGGAGGGTTGGCGGGGAGCATCCCCGTTACCTGACCGTTACCTGATCGTTACCTGACCCGCCTGGGACGTGAAGCGATTAAGGCGCACTTCGAATGTCCGGTGGACATTCAAAGGAGTAAATGCGCCGCGCGAGTCTGCGGAGCAGACATAGTAATAATCGTTCGAGCAAAGCGAGATAAGAACTCCTTATCGGCTCGCCCGCGGATGCGCCCCAAGGGCGCACTACGGTCGTTACCTGACGGGATTAGTTGACGCGGAAGCGGGTGTTACCGTTCTCTATGAAGTCCACTATCTGGTTAGCGGCTGCGATACCCGCATTGATATTCGCCTCAGCCGTCTGGGCGCCCATCTTCTTCGGCGTCGCAAAATAGCGGCCCTCAAACAGGGTGCGGAACTTGGCGTCCGAGTCGGGCATGATATCCGTGACATAACGCAAGTCAGTGCGCTCCTGCATGAGTGCAATAAGCGACTCCTCGTCAATCACTTCCTTGCGTGCCGTATTGACCAGCACCCCACCCTTCGGCATACGTCCTACCAGGGCGGCGTTGATGCTATGGCGCGTCTCGTCCGTAGCTGGTATATGCAGCGATACGACATCCGACTGCGCATACAGCTCCTCCGCCGAGTGGACAGGTGTCACACCGGCTGCCGTCATCGCCTCGTCCGGGCAATAGGCGTCGAATGCCACGACGCGCATGCCGAAGCCTTGGGCGATACGGGCCACGTTACGTCCCACGTTACCGAAGGCATGGATACCGAGCGTCTTACCGCGGAGCTCGGTACCGCTGGTGCCGTTGTAGAAGTTGCGCACGGCATAGACCATCAGTCCGAGTGCCAACTCGGCCACAGCGTTAGCGTTCTGGCCGGGGGTGTTCATCGCCACGACATCATGCGCCGTAGCCGCAGCCAGGTCGATATTGTCATAGCCGGCTCCCGCACGCACCACGATACGCAGTTTGCGGGCGGCATCCAGCACCTCTGCATCCACCTTATCCGAACGGATAATCAGTGCGTCGGCATCCGCCACAGCCTGCAGCAGTTGCTGCTTGTCCGTATATTTCTCCAGCAGCGCGAGTTCATATCCCGCCTGCTCAGCCACCTTGCGGATGCCGTCCACGGCCACCTTGGCAAAGGGCTTCTCAGTTGCTACTAATACTTTCATATCCTTAATCCTTTGTACATTGTACATCGTACATCGTACATTATTTTATCACTTTTGCTTCGTATTCGCGGATGCAGTCCACCAGTGCCTGCACGCCCTCCAGGTCCATTGCGTTGTAGCAGCTGGCGCGGAAGCCACCGACGAGTCGGTGTCCCTTGATGCCGACCATGCCGCGGGCGGTGGCGAACTTGAAGAAGTCGTCCTGCAAGTCCTCGTATCCGGGGCGGAGCACGAAGCAGATGTTCATGCGCGAGCGGTCTTCCTTATTGAGGATGGTCGGTGTGAACAACTTGGACTCATCGAGGCACTTGTAGAGCAGGTCAGCCTTGGCCTTGTTGCGTGCCTCAATCCACTGCACGCCGCCATTGGCTTTCAACCAGCGAAGCGTGAGCACAGCCGTATAGACGGGCAGCACGGGCGGGGTGTTGAACATCGAGCCGTTGTCGATATGGGTCTGATAATTAAGCATCGTCGGGATATAGCGGCTCACCTTGCCCAGGCACGACTCCTTGATGATGACGAAGGTCACGCCTGCCGGTGCCAGGTTCTTCTGTGCACCGCCGTAGATGATGTCATACTGACTCACGTCGATGGGGCGGCTCAGTATGTCGGACGACATATCGGCCACCAGAGGCACATTGCCCTTCTTGGCATATATCTCCTGCAGTTTGGCATCGTTAATCTCCGTGCCGAAGATGGTATTGTTGGTCGTGATGTGGAAGTAGTCGGCATCCTGCGGTATCTCGTAGTCGGTAGGGATGCTGTCGGTGCTGGCCGCCACTTCGACCGCCTCGCCGAAGCCGCGCGCCTCCTTGAGCGCCTTCTTCGACCAGACGCCCGTGTTCAGGTAAGCCGCCTTATGCTCCAGCATGTTGAAGGGCACCATGCAGAACTGCAACGAAGCGCCGCCGCCGAGGAAGAGCACGCGATAGCCCTCGGGCACGCCCAGCAGTTCCTTAACCAACGCCTCGGCCTCATCCATGACGGGTTGGAAATACTTGGCGCGGTGGGATATCTCCAGGACAGACAGTCCTTCGCTCTGGAAATCAAGCACTGCCTCCGCCGTCTGCTTAATCACTTCTGCAGGCAGTATGCTCGGGCCTGCATTGAAATTGTACTTTTTCATCGTATATTAGGGTTTATAAATTAAACATTTTCCACGTACATCTCCGACTCTCTACTGCGAGTCTCCACACCTTTTGCTTTGCAAAGTTACTTCTTTTTTGCGACATACCCAAATAATTCACACATTTTGCTCAAAAAAACATTGTCCCTATCAGTCACTTACCTGCTTCAGCATCGTTCCAGCATCGTTCCAGGTTCGTTCCAGGTCTGTTCCAGGTTCGGGTCAGGTTCGGGTTTGGTTCGGGTTTGGGTTTGGGTAGCGAACAGGATGGGGAGGTAACAGGAGGAAGGGCATATCTAAACAAAAAGAGCAAGCCCACGATTTGCTCGTGAGCCTGCTCTTGCATATGGTCGGATAGATAAAATAGACGACCTAGGGCGCTACGCTGTCATAGTAGTTCTATGACGCATATGAAGATTTATTTCACTCTCATTCCTTGGGCGTTGAAGATAGCGCCGTTGGGACGGACGATGTAGATTTGTCCGTCATGGAGCACCTTCGTACTTCGTACATCGTCACTTTGTACATCCTCGATGCCTGTTCCGATGCTTACCCACAACGCGCGGTCGTCGTCGGAGGCGGTCAGGTACTCGATCTTATCGACCAGCACGATACCGTTGGTGGACGAGGTGTTGGCGAGGTTCCAGTAGACCATGATCACGCTGCCGGCTTCCCACGGCTTGCCTTCCTCGGGTTTGAGGGTCAGCACGCAGCCGTTTGCGTCGATAGCCTCGCCCGTGACGGTGTAGAGCAGTTGCGTGCAAGCGAGGTCGCTATAGACTTTCGCACCCCAGTCGTTGGCGCTCATGCCTGTCTTGCTGAACGAGCCGGACGGATAGGTCACGCGTATCTGCTTGATCTCGCGCCCGAAGGCTTTGTTGTTCACTACATAGACAGGGTTGGCCGATGCCAGTGTCGCGCTCTTGCCGCCCATCTTGGCATAAACCCAACCGCCGTTGTTGTTCGCGCCGCCGTACACATCCCTGTCGGTGTCGTACGTCCATTTGTCGTTGTAGTTCTGGTGCTTCGACGCCGCCGTGGTAAAGTCGCAGGTGTAGCTGACCACGTCGCTCACTTTCTCCTGATAGATCGGATGGATGAGCAGGTCGGACTTGACGTTGGAGAAGTCGGTATCCCATCCCGTGAACTCATAGCCTTCCACTTCGGGCGCTTCGGGAGCCACGGCGGCCGTGCCGTACTGTACCTGCTGCGTCGAGAGCGGGTTGCCGTCCTTGTCCTGGAAGGTCACGGTGAACATAATAGGGCTGTAGCTTGCGCACACGTTGAGGTCCATCGTCACGTTGGAGAAGTCGGTGTCCCATCCGTTGTAGGTGTAGCCCTCGCGCTCGCCCGGGTCCGCCGGAGCGACTGCCGCCTGGCTGTAACGAACCTGCTGCTCGCTCAGACGCGTGCCGTCCCAGTCGTAGAAACGCACGGTGAAGGTATCGTCGTAATAGGTGGCGGTGATGGTGAGGTCGGTCAGCACCCAGTTGTACTCGTCGCTGTCCCAGCCGCGGAAGATATATCCGTCGCGTGTCGGCTCGGCAGGCGGTGTGACAGCCGTACCCGGACGGGTCGTCGTCTGCTGCAGCACGGTGCCGTCCCAGTCCACGAAGGTCACGGTGCACTCCGTCGGAGCGTCAGCCGGAGCCAGCGTGCCGCCGATATTGAATCGCTTCCAGTAGGTGTCGGCGCGGTAAGCCGCCACAACGGCAGGGTCATTGACCACGTTCACCGTAGCCACGCACTGCGAACCGTTCTTCACCATGTTCCAGTTGAACACATGGTCACCGTCCATCACAGGCGGCGTGAGCGCGTAGCAGTCGATGACGAGGTCGCAGTCCCAGACGTTGTTATAGAGCGAGTAGTCGCCCAGAGTGTCCATACCCGAACCGATGACCAGAGAGGTCGGCGCATTGGATGCATCGGTGAAGCAGGTGAACATACCCGTGTAGTAAGTACCTTTCGGCAGGCTCGTCACGTCGTTGCCGATATGGATCTCGTTCTTGATATACGGTACATAAGGAGCGATCAGATCGCGGGCGTTCTTCACAATACGGCCGCCCGTCACTGCGTCGATATACAGGTTCTCGCTCTCGTCCACCATACCTACGGCATTGTCGCCGACAGCGAAGTACATCGGGAAGTCGAGTTCCTCGTAATCCTCGTCGTCCATCCAGTCCATGTCATACCATACGCCCGAACGGTAGCCGTAGCGGAAGGCGTAAGGACGGTACAGTTTGATGTCGCCCAGTGTCAGGTTCTTGAAGGCGTCCGTTGCCGCCTCGGGAGCCGTAGGACGCTGCACGTAGATCTTGTTCAGCGCAGTACTTTCGAAAGCGCTCACGCCTATCTCCTCTACCTGCGAACCGAGGTCAATCGTCGTCAGTGCCGAGCAGTTCTTGAAGAACTCATCAGGGATCTTCGTGCCGCTGAAGGTCACGCTGGCGAGGTTCGTACAGCCGCTGACGCAGCCCTCCGCGCCGTTGATGTTCGCCGCACCAAGGTCGATACTCGTCAGTGCCGAGCAGTTCTGGAAGGTGTACATACCTATCTCGGGACTGCCGCCAAGCGTCACTTTCGTCAGTGCCGTACAGCCCTTGAAACTCTCATCGGCTATCTCTTGTGCGTTCGGCAGGTTCACCTCCGTCAGCGACGTACAGCCCGAGAAAGCTTTGCGGACACCGTTGGCGCGGATATACAGCACATTGTCCAAGTTGATGGATTTGAGTTTCGGACACTGGTAGAACGAGCCGTAGAGCGTGGTGAATGTCGGACCGAGTACCACCTCTTCCAGGTTCGGGCATTGCTCGAACTGATAGCCGAGTTTCTCCAGCGTGCCTTGTATCTCCACGCGTTTCACTTGGGACTTGGCACTGCTGCTGATGGAGAAGCCGATGTTGATGTTGTTCGGGTCGGTCGGAGCCGAAGCGCTGACGATCATCGTGCCGTCGGTATAGAGCACGTACAGGCCGTCGTATGCCTGTCCGCTCTCCACGATGCCGCCGTGCTCGCCGATGTACTCGAACGTGAACAGGTTCCAGTACTGCGCTGCCAGATATTTGGCAATATGTGCATCCGGAACCTCCAAGGTTACGGCTTTCTGACCCGTAGCAACTTTCGCTTTACGGGCGGCCGCTTTGGCTTTTACTTTGACAGGCGCATTAGCCGATGTCACACCCAGACCTTGGAAGGTAGTGGAAGTAACAGCAGGCGGCGTAGCAGCCTTCACTGCCATCACATCCACCAGGCCGCACTGGTTGAACACCTTCGTTCCGAGACTTGTCACGTCCTTACCGAACTTGACCGTCTCCAACGACGAGCAGTTCTCAAAAGCTTGGTTACCGACAGTCTTGACACCCTCTGCCTCCACGGTCTCAATCTGGTCATTGTTCTTGAAGGCGTTCTCACCGATAGAAGTAACAGTTGTAGGAACAACCACTTCCGTAATCTGCGATTCATCTTCGTTCGCATAGGCGAAAGCGTTCTTACCGATTCCCGTCAGTCCTTCCGCGATGTCGATTTTCTTGATAAAATCACGATAGAGATACCACGGCTGGTCACTCTCGTTGGCATAATCAGGCAGTTTGTTGTCAAAGCCAGATGAACCGCCGCCTTTAACAATCAATGTACCTTCCTTATCTATCAGCCATGTTCCATAACCAATACCCCATGTTCCAGAAACAGGGAAGGTGGCCTGTACATCTATTTGGAATGTATTCCAAGGAGCAGTCATACTATAGCCATTTCGAAGGCTCACATCCACATGTAATTTGGTAATAGAACTGGCCCCTGAAAAGGCTGTACTATTAGTCGCAGGAACAGATGAAAATACATAAATATGACCTCCGTTTGCAAACGAGCCTCTAAAAACATTTTGTCCGATGCTTTGCAATTTATCACCAAAAGCTATTTCTTTAAAAGGACAACCATCAAAAGCTGCATCGCCAATGGTGGTAGCAGCCGGGATACTAAGTTTGCTATATACCTTACTACATCCGGAAAAGGCATTCTTTCCTATTTCTTCGGCGTTTTTTAAGAAATCAATGTTCTCAAGGTTTGTGCAGTTAGCAAAAGCGCTCTCTCCGATTTTGGTGATTTTGGTTGTCGAATATTGTAGTGTTGTGCCATCTAAATAAAGATTTTTTACATTGCTCAACCCATTGAAGGCGTTTTTACCAATATACGTAGTTTTAGAACCTGAAATATCTATGGATTTAATCTGCGAACGATAATTATACCACGGTGTAGCAGAGGCAGAAGCATAGTCATTCATGTAGGAGTCATGGATGACCAAGCGTGACATATCAGTTGTTCCATTTACCAAGAGATTTTGCATGAGACACCAATAAAAAGTAACGGTCTCATCGCCGGCAGTAACTGGTCCTCCTATTACAGATAAGATTCTGTCATAGGACTGTACTTTTGTATTAAGGCTTGACAACAAGGAACTACTGGTAACAGCAATGATTAGATGATGGGTAGCATACGTAGTTGCGGTGTACGTCTTGTAATTCCCTTGATTGTCGTGCCATACCGACGTGTAAGTAAAGGCTCTGTTAGATGATCCACACCAGCTAAAATCTTGGTTCGCAATAGTAGTAGGAAGCGTGTTTCCTGTCAGCCATATGGATGGACTATCGCCTCTCGGAGCTTTCATCAGACTAACGCATTCCTCAAAGGCATTTTGTCTAATAATCTCTATAGACGGAAGAACAAGCTTTTCCAAATTTATGCAACGATAAAATGCACGTTCTCCTATCGTCTTTACATATCTCCCGTCGAATTGTTGAAGACTATAACACCCGTCAAATGCATGATCTTCTACAACGACATCCGCAGTTGCTTTATTTTGGAAATAAACAGTATGAACATTTTCTGCATGCCAGAACGCATACTTACCTATTTTCTTAACTCTTGAACTTAGTTCTACGGTAGTAACATATGTATGCCTACACCATGGACCGCAACCGATATTGTTCGGCTGGTAGTTAGGAATCTCTTCTGCATCAATGATGAGTTTGGTTCCTTCGATCCTCCATGTACCGCCGTTTTTTAAAGTGCCGGAACTCGTCACATAATAGGAGTCCGCGCTAATACTCCCTATACCCACTATTAGGCATAGGACTAATGTTAATAGTTTTCTCATAAGCATTGTTGGCGGTTATATCCCATCGCCCCCTCGGGTTTAAAGAGTTTGTTAATAAATAGGGTTAATTGTATTTTTGTTTACGTTCATTCATTACATACATATTGGGTCACCTGTCTTGCACGAAAAAAATGCAATTTTCACAATAATCTGCACTAAAAATGTGCATATTTTACAATATTATTTGCGTATTTCAAATAAAAATCGTACCTTTGCAGCCGGAAATGAAATCAAAAAAACATTATTGGTATGGATACATTATTTCAGTTCTCAGCAGGACGGATAGAGGAAGTCTCACTGAACTTTATTCGGTATGCCTATTCTACAATCAAATGGGATGGACGGATGTTAGGCATAGTAGGTCCCCGCGGTGTAGGAAAAACAACACTTTTGCTACAATATGCCAAACAGCAGCTTGAAGGACAAGAAACATTGTATATTTCAATGGACTTGCTATATTTTGCGACACATACTATCGTAGAAGTTGCCGACCGCTTTTATAAAAACGGAGGAAAACATCTGCTAATAGATGAGATTCACAAATATCCTAACTGGTCACGCGAGCTGAAACAAATATATGACAGCTATACCGACCTGCACGTAATATTTACGGGTAGCAGTATTCTGGACATTTATCGCGGAAGTGCAGATTTAAGTCGCAGAGCTCCGATTTACTATATGCAAGGCTTGAGTTTCCGCGAGTACCTATGTCTGTTCCATCATATTGAAGTCCCCGTCTATTCACTGAATGATATTTTGGAGCATCGCGCCAAGTTACCCGGTGTATCACGACCCATGCAATACTTTAATGCCTATTTGAAGGATGGTTATTATCCTTTTGCAAGAGATGTGGATTTTGATCGCGAACTAATGCAAGTAGTCACGCAGACACTTGAAACAGACATCCCTCAATACGCCCAGACGAATGTGAGCGTAGGACGCAAACTGAAACAACTGTTGACTGTTGTTGCGCAAAGCGTACCTTTCAAACCGCAAATGACTACATTAGCCAATGTAACCGGTATCAGTCGCAATGACATCCCGGACTACCTTTATTATATGGAGAGAGCCGGAATGATTTTACAACTAAGAGATGATACGGGCGGAATACGAGGAATGGGCAAAGTAGAGAAACTATACTTGGACAACCCAAACCTGATGTACACTTTATCCAGCCAAGCCCCAGAGAGAGGTAATATCCGGGAAACATTTTTCCTTAACCAAATGCGCGTGCAGAACCATGTGCAGGCTTCCCGCGTCTCAGATTTCACGATAGGCGAATATACCTTTGAAATCGGAGGCCGCAAGAAAGGTAAACAACAGATTGAAGATGTACCGAACGGGTTTATCGTAAAAGACGATATCGAATACGGTCACCACAATGTCGTCCCCCTTTGGGCATTCGGCCTGAACTACTGATATATTCGGGGACACCGAGGATAGTGTCCGCAAGCGGTAATCCAATATGTCAAAGATCGTTGCGGGTGCGTCACGCCCGCATTTTTATTAAAAGTTAATAAATCGGGTTAATTGCATTTTGGGTTTTTGTTTATAATCTTAAAAATAGTACATTTTTCTGCCTTTTCCTTGTGTCGCTTGTGTCTCGGAGGTGTCTCGGTTGTCTCTCGGTCGCGACGGCTATCCTTACGCAAGCGTGCAATCTTAATCATAGTACATTTCGTATAGGGTTGCTATACCCCTGCTATACCCTTGCAAATTGTTTTGTATGTTTTTTTCCTGAACCATACATACAAAAAGACGGCATACACAATAAGTGTACACCGTCTATGACGTTGCTACGATATATTTTACACCCTTTATGCCGCCATTCGCAACATGGGGGGGGGTAAAATTAGACATTTGATTTATAGTGTGTTGCATAGATGTATGGTAGAGGTTATTTGTCTTCATAATGCCCGTAAGCGGCCAGAACAAGGATGATAATTTCAGATTCGAAGATGCGGTAAACAAGTCGGTGCTTCTTTGTGATTTCTCCACTCCACCGGCCTTCGGGTTTGCCTTTTAACGGTTCCGGATGTCCGAGACCGGTTTTAGGGTGTTCCTTAAGTTCATCTATAAATTTAAGTGCCTTTTGGAATACTTTAGGCTCGCTTTTGGCTAGTCTGGCAAGTCCTTCATTTGCCTCGTCAGTATATCTTATCTCATATATCATAGCCGCAGCGTTTTAGCATATCCGTTACTGATTCACCCGGCAATTGTACAGTATACTTGCCTTCCGCATATTGTCGTTCGGAACGATCTAACATAGCAAAATACTCCTCCTTGGTCATGCAAGTAGGGTCGTCGGTCATTTGTTTGGCTAGTTTACGCACATACTTGACAACCTTATCAAACATCGTCGCATCTTCGGCAATAATACCGAGATTTCTATATAGTTCTGCATTTAATTGTAAAGCGGTCATATAAAACCTCCTTTCTCTATTATTCCGTCTTTTCTTTAGCGGGTATATAGTAAGCCTATTTTAAACCCGTCGCAAAATTACTAATAATTTTGACATGTGCAAGATTTTTTGCATTTTTGCGCCGAAATCAATGTCCCTATCAGTCACTTACCTGCTTCAGCATCGTTCCAGGTCTGTTCCAGGTCTGTTTCAGGTCTGTTCCAGGTTCGGGTCAGGTTCGGGTCAGGTTCGGGTCAGGTTCGGGTTCCGATAGCAAAAAAATGCCCCTGCACTTGCATATTTGGCATTTTTTTCGTACCTTTGCACCCGATTTCGGAATAGTGCCGTTCCGGAAGTCTATAGGGTGAATCTGCAAGACCTATTGTAGAGAAGGCATTTGCGCGTGAGCGTTAATTGATGTACGAAGGACGGATGTACGATGTACGAAGGAGTCCTATGTGCATAAGAATTATTTAAGGTATTAATCTTTTCTGATGAAAAAGAGTGTTTTATTGGCAGCCATGACGGTTGTCCTTTTTTCGTGTGGCGGTAACAAGAGCGAACAAGCGCCACGTCCGGCCGAGGACCGTATCGGTAGTATCGTTTCCACAGACCTCACCACGCACGCTGTCTATAGCGCGAGCATACAGGGTCGTCAGGACATTGCCATCCTGCCGGAGATAGCCGGTCGGCTCGTTGAGTTGCGTGTGCACGAAGGTCAGCAGGTAAAGAAAGGCCAGGTGCTATTCGTGATAGACCAAGTGCCATTCCGCGCCGCGGTGGAGACCGCCAAGGCGAACGTACAGGCGGCCGAAGCCGGTGTGAGTGCAGCGGAGTTGGTGTATAAGAGCCGTCAGCAGTTGTACGCCGATTCCATCATCTCCGAATACGACATGCTGCTGGCGAAGAACGAGTGGTTGAGCGCGAAAGCCGGTCTGGCGCAGGCGAAAGCGGCGCAGGTGATTGCGGAGAACAACCTGAACTACACGGAGGTCAAGAGCCCGTCGGACGGCGTGGTAGGTACGTTGCCGTTGCGCGTAGGTGCGATGGTGTCGCCGCAGATGCCACAGCCGCTGACGACGGTGAGCGACAACAGCACGATGTACGTGTATTTCTCGATGACGGAGGCGCAGATGATGAGTCTGCTGCGTCAGTACGGTTCGCCTGCTCAGGCGCTGCAACAGATGCCTGACGTAGCATTGCGTCTCTGCGACGGAACGACCTACGAGCGCGCCGGACGGATAGAGACATTCAGCGGCGTCATTGACCGCCAGACGGGTGCCGTGAGTGTGCGGGCGGTGTTCCCGAACCCCGATCGGCTGCTGCTCTCCGGCGGTTCGTGCGACATCGTGCTGCCGGTGGAATACAAAGGTGTGCCGGTCATCCCGCAAGAGGCGACCTACGAGATACAAAATAAGATATTCGTCTTCCGCGTCATCGACGGAAAGGCTGTCTCGACAATGGTGAGCGTGACGGCAGTGGAGGATGGCAAGCGGTATATCGTCAACGAAGGGCTGCAAGCCGGCGAGCGGATTATCCTCCGCGGAGCAGGGCTGGTTCGCGATGGAGAAGAAGTTGAGTGATTTACCATTTGTTCTTAGCCCCATGGGGCACGATTGTATCATTTACCATGTACCATTTATGTACCATTTGGCTATTTAGCCATTTGGCACGAAATAGATGGCAAAATGACTCAATGAACTAATCGTGCCCTTGAGGGCTAAGAACGAATAAATGATCAAATTGTAAATGACTAAATGAGAAAATGATTTTATGAACGTCAAGACATTCATCGACAGACCCGTTCTGTCTATCGTAATATCGGTATTTATCGTGCTATTGGGAGTGATATCGCTCACCACGCTGCCGATTGAGAAATACCCCGACATCGCGCCTCCGACCATCGTAGTGAGTGCGCAGTACCCCGGCGCGAGTGCCGACGCCATCCAGAAATCTGTCGTCGCCCCGCTGGAAGAAGCCATCAACGGTGTGGAGAACATGATTTACATGACCTCCACCGCGTCCAACAGCGGAACGGCGGAAATCACCGTCTATTTCCGCCAAGGCACGAACGCCGACATGGCGCAAGTGAACGTGCAGAACCGCGTGGGACAAGCGTCGGGTCTGCTGCCGTCGGAAGTGAACCAAATCGGTGTGACGACCTATAAGAAACAGCCGTCCATGTTGCGTACGTTCGCGCTATACAGCCCCCACGGCACCTACGACGAGGAGTTCATCTCCAACTATATCAACATCAACATCAAGCCCGAGATGCTGCGTATCCAAGGCGTCGGAACGGTCGTCGTCATGGGCGGTACGTACTCGATGCGTATATGGCTCAACCCCGCCAAGATGGCGCAGTACGGCTTGGTGCCGACCGACATCGCGGCCGTGCTGGGCGAGCAGAACATCGAGATGCCGACCGGCTCGTTCGGCGACAACTACGACCAGACCTTCCAGTACGCGATGAAGTACCGCGGCCGCCGTGTGACCGAACAGGAGTTCGGCGACATGGTCATCACCACCCTGCCCACGGGCGAGGTGCTGCGACTCAAGGATGTAGCGCGGCTCGAACTGGGTATCGACAGTTACAACTGGCGAGGTATGCAGGACGGTGCGCCGGGTATCGGCAACCTCGTCTTCCAGACCGCCGGCAGCAACGCCACGCAGATTAACCGCGACATCGACAAACTGTTCGAACGCGTGCGACAGAACCTGCCCGAAGACCTCGAACTGGTGACGCTGGAGAACGCCAACGACTTCCTTTTCGCGTCCATCCAGAACGTGGTTGTTTCGCTTATCCTCGCCATCCTGCTGGTGGTGTTGGTGGTGTATTTCTTCCTGCAGGACTTCCGTGCAACGATGGTGCCGACCATCGGCATCATCGTGTCGCTCATCGGCACGTTTGCGTTCATCAAGGTGGCGGGCTTCACGCTGAACCTGCTGACACTCTTTGCCTTGGTGCTCGTCATCGGGACGGTGGTGGACAACAGTATCGTGGTGGTCGAGGCGGTGCAGGCGCGTTTCGATGCCGGTTATAAGTCCGCTTACAAAGCGTCGGTCGATGCGATGGGCGGTCTGACGGCGGCGCTGTTCACTACGACCCTCGTTTTCATGGCGGTCTTCATCCCCGTGTCGTTCATGGGCGGCACGACCGGTGTGTTCTACACCGAGTTTGGTCTGACGATGGCGGTCGCCGTAGGTATCTCGTTCGTCTCGGCGTTGACGCTGAGTCCTGCCCTCTGTGCGCTAATGCTCAAACCGAACCCCGAAGAGGGTGAAGGCAGCAAGGTGGCCCAGCGCGTGCGCAAGGCCTATAACGTGTCCTACCAAGCCCTCATGAAACGCTACACCGGCGCAGCGATGTTCTTCATCCGCCGCAAATGGCTCGTGTGGACATCCATCGGCGTGGCGGTGACGCTGCTCGTCTTCTTCCTGCAGACCACCAAGACAGGTCTGGTGCCCGACGAGGACACCGGCATCCTCATGGTGGATGTCTCTACGCCTATCGGCTCCAGCGTCAAGCAGACCGCACATATCATGTATCAGGTGGACTCCTGCGTCCGCACGATACCCGAGATAGAACGTGTCAACACCGTTGCCGGCGAAGGTATCATCTCCGGAACGGGAAACAACATGGGTATGCTCATCGTCAAACTCAAGCCGTGGGACGAACGCAAAGGCAAGGCGCATGATAACAAAGCCGTCATGGGCAAGATATACGCCGCGACGGCGGGTATCCACGAGGCACATATCTTCGTCCTCGCGCCGTCGATGATTCCGGGCTACGGAACGGGCGGCGGCTTCGAGATACACGTGCAGGACAAAGGCGGACACGGTGTGCGCGAGCTATACGACGTCACCCAATCCTTCCTCGGCGCGCTGCGTCAGCGACCCGAGATAGCCGCGGCTTACTCGTCCTATAACATCGACTACCCGCAGTTTGTCGTCGATGTGGATGCCGCCAAATGCAAGCGCGCAGGCATCTCGCCCGCGGAAGTACTCGCCACCCTCGGCGGTTACTATGGAGGTATCTACGCCTCTAACTTCAACCGTTTTACCAAGGTCTATCGTGTCATGATTCAGGCCTCGCCCGAACTGATTCACGACCAGGCCTCACTCGCGAATATCTTCGTCCGCCTGCACAACGGCCAAATGGCGCCGATAGGGCAGTTTATCACCCTCACCAAGGTCTATGACCCGCTGGTGCTCCACCGTTTCAACCTCTACACCTCCATCGGTGTGAACGGTAACATGGCGCCCGGCTACTCGTCCGGCGAAGCCATCGCCGCCATCAAGGAGGTGGCTGCCACTACGCTCCCGCGCGGATACGACATCGATTTCGCGGGTATCACGCGTGAAGAGGAACAGACCGGCGCAGGCAACACGGCCGCTATCTTCGCCATCTGTCTCATCTTCATCTACCTCGTTATGGCGGCCCTCTACGAGTCATTCTTCATACCTTTCGCCGTCCTGCTCAGCGTCCCCTTCGGACTGCTCGGCTCGTTCCTCTTTGCCCGTATGTTCGGACTGGAGAACAACATCTACCTGCAGGTTGGACTCATCATGCTCATCGGCTTGCTTGCCAAGACAGCTATCCTGCTCACCGAGTACGCCACCCAGTGCCGCCGTGCAGGTATGTCGCTCAAACAGAGCGCGTTCTTTGCCGCTAAGATGCGTATGAGGCCTATCCTCATGACCGCCCTCACGATGGTCTTCGGTATGCTGCCGCTGATGGTTGCTACCGGCGTCGGAGCCAACGGTAACCGCACTATCGGCGCAGGTGCCGTAGGTGGCGAACTGGTCGGTACGCTCGCCCTGCTGTTCATCGTGCCTGCACTCTTTGTCATCTTCCAAGGCCTGCAGGAACGCTTCAAACCTGTCGAGTTCCAACCCTCCGATGACCCGCTCATCCAACAGGAACTGGAGAACATCGCCGAGTACCGCAAACAACGTGAACTAACCGGAGAAAAAGTGTAAATGATAAGAAATGTTTTTTAGGTTTATGTTTAATTAGATATATGATTATGAAAAAGATATTCCTTGGTACATTGTACTTTGTCACTTTGTCACTTTTCTTGTCCTCCTGCGGTCTCTACGGCAAATACAAGCCCGTCGAGAGCGTGGACTCGACCCTATACGGCGAAGCCGTCCTTTCCGACACCGCCCTCAATTTCGGTCGTGTCGCGTGGCAAGAGGTCTTTACCGACCCCTACCTCCAAGCCCTCATCGACACCGCCCTCGCCAATAACTACGACCTCCGCATCGCCCATGAGCACGTCGAGCAGGCGAAGGCGATGGTCCTCGGGGCGCAACTTTCTTATCTGCCCTCCGTGGCAATCGTGCCTTCCGGCGGTTTCTCGCCGCAGTACGGCATCAACGCCGGCACCTACGACCTCGTCGCGCAGGCGTCGTGGGAGATAGATATCTTCGGTCGCACCCTCAACTCGCTCCGTCGCTCCAAGGCGGCGCGGCAGCAGATGCTCGACTACGAACAGGCGGCGCGTTGCGGGCTCATTGCCGGCGTTGCCGAGACCTATTACACGCTACTCATGCTCGATGCACAACTCGAGGTTGCGCAACAGACTTCCGACATATGGTCCCGGACCGTCACCTCTATCCAGCGCATGAAAGCCGCAGGCATGGCTACCGAAGCAGGCGTCGCACAACTGGAAGCCACTTACTATGCCATCCAGACTACCGTCCTTGACCTCCAACGCCAAATCCACGAGGTCGAGAACGCCCTCTGTTTCATACTCGGCACCACACGCCGCATCATCCCCAGAGGAACGCTAAATGACCAAATGGTACATGACCAAATAGTACATGGCATTGGTTTGCCTGTCCAACTCCTCTACAACCGCCCCGATGTCCGTGCGGCGCAGATGACCATGGCGCAGGCGCACTATGCACGCCAACTGGCCACCGCCAACTGCCTGCTGTCGCTCAACCTCAGCGGAATCTTCGGTTGGACGAACCACCAGTATGCCACCATTTTGGACCCTATGACGATGATTTCCAACCTCGCCGCCTCGCTCTTCGTGCCGCTCTTCAACTCGGGCCGTAACATCGCCCAGGTGCGCGCGGCTAAGTCGCAGCAGGAGGAGTCGCGACTTCAGTTCGCCAAGGTAGTACTCAACGCCGGCAACGAGGTCAACCAAGCCCTCGTCAACCTCCGGACGGCGCAGGACAAGGCCGCCCTCTATGACCAACAGGTCGAGGCGCTCACCCGCGCGCAGCACGCTACGCAACTGATGAAGTCGTACTCCAACACTACCTATTTGGAAGTCCTCACGGCGCAGAACAACCTCCTGCAGGCGCAGTTCGCCCGCATCGCCAACCAGATGACCGTCCTCAACTCCACCGTCGCCCTCTACCATGCCCTCGGCGGCGGTGCCGAGTAACGCCGGTTTGATTGATTCAGTCTTGTCTTTCAGGAGGGAGAACAATCGTATAGGGCTACTATACCCTTACTATACCCTTGGTGTACAAATAAAAGATACCACATGTTTTTGTGGTATCTTTTATTAAGGGTTATATCGTCAGCAGGGACGTTTGGTGGGCAGGGAGAAGATGGTCTGCACGTCCTTCATATCCTTGTCGGTCAGACCTTCGGGTTCGCCGCCCATGTTGCGGGCGCACATGTAGATGTTCGCCGCCTTGTTGAGCACATCGACCTGATCGAACGCGTCCATGATATCCTGCCCC
>JAFUUE010000042.1 GCA_017483945.1 Paludibacteraceae bacterium
CCGCCCGCGTCCCAGGCGGGCGGAGGCCTGTGAGGGCGCGGTCTGTGACCGAGACGGGAAAGCCGCGTCCCAGGTGGGCGGAGGCGACTCCGGGGAGCCGTGCCGGATACTATCCGGCGTAATGGAAGAAAGGGCTCGGCAAAGCCGATGTCCGATGCCATCGGACGTAATACGAAGAATTTTCAAGGAGAGGCGATACGAAGAATTCGCAAGAAAATGCAGAATAATTTGCGTATGCGGGAAAAAGTTCGTACCTTTGCGGGCGAAACACAGCGATAGGGATTCATAAAATAGAACGATAGGATTCATAAACATAGAACGATAGGATTCATAAACATAGAACGATAGGATTCATAAACATAGAACGATAGGATTCATAAACATAGAACGATAGGATTCGTATGACAGAGTTATTGATTATTGTTTTTGCAGCGATACTGCCGGCGTTTTTATTAGTGGTATATATCTGGTGGCGCGACAAATACCAACGTGAGCCGCTGAATCAGATGATGAAAGGTGTGCTGTACGGCGTGGTGTCGGCAATGATAGCGGCATGGTTGGAAGGCATGTTGCAGGGTATGGGTATTGTGTCCGCAGAGCCGAATGGGGCACTGTCTGCCATTTGGGCCGCATTCGCGGGCGCCGCCCTGCCGGAAGAAGCAGCCAAGTTGCTTATGCTGTGGCTGCTGCTAAGGAAGAATCCGTGGTTCGACGAGCGCATGGACGGCATCGTATATGCAGTGTGCGTGGGCATGGGTTTTGCGGGGACGGAGAACATCCTGTACCTTGTGAGCAATATCGACTCGTGGCAGGAGGTGGCGGTGTCGCGTGCCATCACGGCCGTTCCGGGGCATTTTATCTTTGCAGTGGCGATGGGTTATTTCTACTCAATGGCCTACTTCGGCGACATATCGTGGCGCAAGCGTAACCGCGCACTGCTGGTGCCGATACTGCTGCACGGGACATACGACGGGATACTGTTTGTGATAAAAGTGAGCAGCGGTGTCGCGGGCGTTTTGTTCCTGGTATTCTGCGTGTTCTGCGCATATATGTTCCGCTACGGGCGGCGTCGCATTAACGAGCATCTGGAGCGTGACATGAATGACCCTAATCAGGTGGCATTCTGGGTGAAATAAAGCGGACTCGGGCGGCGATGAAGACATATGAGGAGATAATGGTTCAGCTCCGGGCGCAGCAGTATGCGCCTGTGTATCTGCTGTGCGGCGAGGAGTCGTATTATATCGACAAAGTGTCGGACTGGATAGAGGCGCATGTGCTGGACGAGATGGCGCGTGAGTTTGACCAGACGGTGCTGTACGGCAAGGACTTAGCAGGGGCTGACATCGGTCCTGTGATTAGTCAGGCGCGAGGTTTTGCGATGATGGGCGGGCGGAAAGTGATTATCGTGAAGGAGGCTCAGCACATACGCAAATGGGATGCGCTGGGTCTGTATCTGGATAATCCCCAGCCGACGACGGTGCTGGTGCTGTGCTATAAGTACGGTTCGCCGGACGGGCGAATGGGTGTGTGGAAGAATCTGGAGAAGAAAGGCGGCGTGCGGATGCAGAGCGACCGTCTGCGCGACTATCAGGTAGTCAAGTGGATAACCGATTATATCCGCCGGACGAACGAGGAGCTGAAGGAGCGCGGCGACGAGGTGAGCATCGACCCACGCGTGACGCAACTGCTGGCGGACAGTCTGGGGACGGACCTGTGCGCGATAGACGGGGCTGTGCGGAAGCTGATAGACGGGCGTCCGGAGGGCGTGCACGTGATAGATGCGGCGCTGGTGGAGCGCAATGTGGGTATCAGTAAGGACTACAATATCTTTGAGTTACAGTCGGCGATTATACAGGGGGATGTGGTGAAGGCTAACCGCATCGTGCGTTATTTCGCGAACAGCAAGGACCACCCGATGGTGAAGGAACTGGGGATATTGTACAACTTCTTCTCAAACCTGATGCTGTATCACTATTTTCCGGACAAGGGTAACGAGCGTGCAGTGGCTACGGCACTGGGAATCAACCCGTTCTTGGTGCGCGACTATGCCTCGGCGTCAAGGCGTTACCCTGCGGGGAAGACATTCCGCATCATTGCGCTGTTCCGCGAGACGGACGCGCGGCTGAAGGGCATCAACAACCCGAGTGCGAAAGATGAGGACCTGTGGAAGGAGTTGATATACAAGATTATGCATTAGAGGGCTGTAGGAAGGGTGCGCCTATTAGCGCATGCCGGATACTATCCGGCGTAATGGAAGAAAGAGCGCGGTCTGTGGGGGTCGCCGTAAACGGCGAATCGCGGGCGCGGTCTGTGACCGAGACGATAAGCCCGCGGTCCTGACGGGGTCCCGGCGAGACGGAGGGGGACCGGTGAGGAATATTTTCCATAAAAATATATGGTACTACTTGCGTATGTCGGGAAAAAGTTGTACCTTTGCATCCGCAAATGAGAGAGGACAGATTTGACTGCTTGCAACCTCTATAAAACAATGCTAAATA
The DNA here is from genome assembly GCA_017483945.1 of Paludibacteraceae bacterium. Classification (GTDB taxonomy): domain Bacteria; phylum Bacteroidota; class Bacteroidia; order Bacteroidales; family Paludibacteraceae; genus Colicola. The sequence goes on from JAFUUE010000042.1 coordinate 2,499, forward strand.
TGGTGTCGTGGACCTTAAACAGTCGGGTTCACGTATTATTTTAATACCCGATTAGGGTTAGATACAATGCATTATTTATTTACGAGCGAGTCCGTGTCTGAAGGGCATCCGGACAAGGTGGCAGACAGGATTTCGGACTCGATTCTGGACAATTTCTTAGCAAACGACCCGCGGTCGCATGTGGCGTGTGAGACGCTGGTGACGACGGGTCAGGTGGTAGTAGCGGGCGAAGTGACAAGCAACTCGTACATCGACATCTCACACATTGTCCGTCAGGCGATTGCCGACATCGGCTACACGAAGGCGGAGTACAAGTTCGACGCGGAGTCCTGCGGTATCTTCACGGCGCTCCATGAGCAGTCGGCGGATATAGACATGGGCGTGAGTCGCGGCGATGTGTTAGCCCAAGGCGCCGGCGACCAGGGGATGATGTTCGGCTATGCGACAGACGAGACGGACAACTACATGCCTCTGACGCTGGACCTGGCGCACACGCTGGTCTATACGCTTGCGCGGATAAGGAAAGAGGGGAAAGTGATGCCGTACCTGCGTCCGGACGCCAAGTCGCAAGTGACGTTAGAGTACGACGAGTCGGGACGGCCGGTGCGTATCGACACGATAGTGCTCTCGACCCAGCACGACCCCGATGTGAGCCAGCAGCAGATACGCGAAGACATCATCCGATACCTGCTTCCGCGAGTGGCTACGCGTGACAGCCGTTATGCAGAACTGCTGCATATAGGCGAGGGGGAACTGCCTTTCCGCCTGTTAGTTAACCCGACGGGCAACTTTGTGATAGGCGGTCCTCACGGCGACACGGGTCTGACGGGGCGGAAGATTATCGTGGACACATACGGCGGCCGCGGCGCTCACGGCGGCGGTGCCTTCTCCGGCAAAGACCCGAGCAAGGTGGACCGCTCGGCGGCCTATATGGCACGCTACATGGCGAAGAACCTGGTGGCGGCGGGTGTGGCGCATGAGGCGCTGGTGCAAATCAGTTACGCCATCGGTGTGGCAGAGCCTGTATCGCTGAACGTGAACACCCGCGGGACATGCCGTATCGGTATGTCAGACAGTGAGATAGCGGAGAAATTAGGAAAACTGTTTGACCTGCGTCCGGGAGCCATCGAGCAGACGCTCAGTCTGCGCGAGCCCATCTACTCCGAGACCGCGGCTTACGGGCATGTCGGCCGGACTCCCCAGCGCGTGCAGAAGACCTTTGTGGACGGGAACGGCAAGCCGTTTACGAAAGAGGTGGAGTTGTTCACATGGGAGCGTCTGGACCGCGTAGAAGAGTTAAAAACGATATTCGGATTGGTATGAAACGCTCGAGCCGACTGACGCTTGCCATGACGGCCATCATCGTGGTCGCGCTGGTGATAGACCAAGTGCTGAAGGTCTATGTCAAGACGCACTTTGCCTTAGGGGAGACATACCCCATAACGTCGTGGTTCTACATCTGCTTTGTGGAGAACGACGGCATGGCGTTCGGGATAGAATGGTTTGATAAACTGTTCCTGACACTATTCCGAATGGTGGCGGTTGTGTTGCTGTGTTGGTATTCGTACGTGCAGGTGTGGCGCCGCGAAGCTGTGCGAGGGTCATATCTGTGCACACTGGCACTGGTGATAGCCGGTGCGTTGGGCAACATCATCGACTGCGTCTTTTACGGCCGAATATGGGGGTATGCGGGCTGGTTCTACGGCCGCGTGGTGGACATGCTGTACTTCCCGATCATCACGGACAGTGCGGGCGAGACGCTGTTCTTCCGTCCGGTGTTCAACTTTGCGGACGCATGCATCACGAGTGCGGTCATAGCCATCCTGATATGGTTCAGGAGCGACCTGGACGAATCGCTGAAGACAAACAAGTAAGACATGAGTCGAGTGCGGCACATAGTACTGACGGCCAGTCTGATAGCAGGCATGATGATGCTGCCGGGCTGCCGTCCGAAAGGCATACTGACGACGCGTCAGATGCGCTCGGTGCTGCATGATTTGCATCGGGCGGACGCTATACTACAGGTGTCTGGCTACAGCTACGGCCACGACGAGGAGGTCGCCAGGTACTATGGTGAAGTACTTGAGCAACACGGCATTACGCAGGCGCAGTTTGACTCGTCCATTGTGTGGTACACGGACCATCCGTATATCTACAGGACGGTGTATCCGAGACTGATTCAGCGGTTAGAGGCCGAAGAAGAGGAGCAGCGGATTGAGCTGGGAATGGCGAAAGAGCGCCCCGACGTTATGCAGGCGATGCCGCCGGACTCCTGTCTGGACCTATACAGGAACGGGCTTCCCCTGCCCCATTGGTTCATGCAGACGCCGGAAAGCGGAGCTGCCGACGGGGATAGCGCGAGGTGCTATGTCCTACTGCCGGAGTATCGCGACAGTATAGCGCCGGTTGCTTCGGCGGAGGAGGACGGCGATTCCATTGCGGTTGCAGCGCCCGACGCCCCAATCGGCAAGGTGCGGGCCCCGCATTCGGTGTTGCTCCGAACGAAGTAATTATTGCCTCTTTTTACGAAAAGAGTTAAAAAATTCCACACGCTCTTGCGCGCGTGGATTTTTTTTTGTAACTTTGCATGCGAAAATGAGACCCTGACACATTCGACACATGACAGCGAACACCCGAAATAGAGTTATACCTCTTATCCAGCGGTACTTATCCTCTCAGCCTGTAAAAAAAGCATGGCTATTCGGTTCATATGCCCGCGGTGAAGAGACGGCGCAAAGCGATGTCGATTTGTTGGTAGAACTGGACTATACCAAGCCTATCGGACTGAAGTATTTCGGCATGAAATCCGATTTAGAAGATTTGGTTGGCAGGCCGGTCGATTTAGTGGAAGAAAGCGGGTTAGCCTCATACGCCAGGCCCTACGTCAACGATGACAAAATATTGTTATATGAGAGAGCCTATTAGAGATATATCGCGACTGCAACACATATTGGAGCAGATAGACAACACACAATGCTTTACATCGGGTAAATCCTTGTCAGATTTGGACAATGACTTGCTATTAAGGTATGCTGTAGTGAAATGTCTGGAGATTATCGGAGAAGCAGCCTATATGCTAACAAATGAGTTTAAAGAGGCGCACCCGGAGACTCCATGGCGGCAGATAATAAACATGCGCCATGTGCTTGTGCACGGATATTATAATATCACCATGCCTATCGTTTGGACCATCATCAATACGGATCTCCCGGCCCTCCGTCCTCAAATAGAGCAATACATCGAAGAACTAACGAACAACCAAGCGTAGAACAACATTTGCAGATAAATACAAGAAGCAACAGCACGATGAAGATTATAGGTTTTACCGACATACCCTTTCAGAGAGAGAACGCATCGTCACCTGCGGAAGCGGGGGGTGTGCGTGGTGTGGAGATGGTGCTGAAGGGAGACTCGTGCCTGCTGAACAACAGGAAGCCGTTCTTCGTACCGGACGGGACGGATGATGTACGTTGGAAAGCCTGTGTGGTGCTGCGTGTCAGCCGATTAGGTAAGAACATCCAGCCTCGGTTTGCATCCCGCTACTATGACGCCGCGGCTCCTGGAGCGGATTTCTACGCAGCCGACCTCCTGTCGGAAGCCCGCACGTCGGGCAGCAGCTGGACGGAGGCCATGTGTTTTGACTTCTCGCTGGCGGTTGGCGAATACGGACCGGCGGAGTGTCTGCCCGAGGAC
>JAFUUE010000043.1 GCA_017483945.1 Paludibacteraceae bacterium
ATTGGAAGAATTAAATATGCGCTGGGGTAATTCCGCCAACGGGTTAATTATTATTTATTACTTATTACTTCCCCCTTCCCTCTCCGTACCGTTCCCGACGGATCCCCGACGGATCTCCGACGGATCTCCGTACCGGAGCCGACGGTCGGCCGACGGTCGAGGGGAGCGGGCCGCCCCGGCATAAAAAAAGAACTTGCTCCTCGCAAGTTCTTTTTTACTCTCTGTCCGGTTGCCCGCCTTATTTAATACCGAGCTTCCGCCGGATATCCTTCGGGATGGCGTCTTTGTGTACCAGGATGTCGTTCGTCTTGTATGCCATGAACGCGCGCGAGATGTACCAGATGCCGTGGTAGTCGGAGCGCACTGTCCCCCACGAGTTCTTCACCATGTAGTACTCCTTGCCGTTCTGGTCTTTGGCGATGCCGAATATCTGCATGCCGTGGTCGTCCGTGTTCTCCCAGTTGTCGAAGGCGTCCTGACGCATCTGCTGTGTCACCTCCATCTCGGGCAACGGCTTCTTCGTCAGTTCCTCTTTCTTCTCGCTGGCGCTCAGTCCCAGCCAGTGCGCCATGTCGCTGCCCGTCAGGTCGGCGCCCTTGTCTGCGTCGGGCATCACTCCGATACCCTTGCGCGTGAAGCCGTCTTCGCTCACGTCCGCGCCCCAGGCCATCGTGTAGCCCTTCGCCAGCGCGTTGTCGATGATGGCCATCAGGTCCTCTAACGGCACGTTATACATCCGGTCCATGCGCCAGTTGTCGGGCACCTCCAGCGCAAAACGGCTGTAGAACGGGTGGTGCGTGTAGCTGGTGATGCTCACATAGTCCTCCGCATGCAGACCCAACGACCGTACCCACTCCTGCGGAGTGTAGGTCTTGCCCTCGTACTCGAATGTCTCCGGGCAAACGCCTAAATACTGGTCATAGACCGCCTGCAGACCCTGGCGCCATACGGGGCTCAGACGCTTCAGACCGCTCTTGGTCAGCGCATCTACGTAATGGCGTGTGATAGCGTCTAACTCGCCGTGGACAGGCAGTGTGTCCGCCTTCGTCCAACCGTAGCGGATACCCGGCATGGCCGCCTGGGGCACCAGACCGTAGTTCTCCATGCAGTATATCACGTCGTAGGCGCTGCCGCCCGCGGCCATCCGTACGTCCCCGTACATGCGTACACAGTACTCCGCGCGGTCGAGCATCGTCTTACTCACTACGTACATCTCGCTCATATCCACCTGCTTGCCCTTGTTCAGGCGCATCACCTCGCTCTCCAGAAAACCGAGCGTGCTGAATGCCCAGCAGGTTCCGCTGCGGTGCTGGTCCTTGACCGGCGTGATGCCCACGCTGTCCACTGTCGTGAATACGAAGCCCTCGATGCTGTCCGTCGCCGCGCTGTCCGCTGCGGCTGTCAGGGTGTCCGGGGCTATAGTGTCCGTCCCTAATGAGAACAGACACGCGAATAGAATACTTGTCAGTTGCATAGTTCTCTCTTTTGTTTGTTATCTGCGCTTGCGCAGCACACGCTGCACGAAGGGCAGTATGGTAATGATGAAACGCACTATCTGCGGCAGTCGCCCTATCCACGTGAATAGGGTGGACGGAGTGCTGAGCTCCTGCTGTATGTTGTTGACGTCCTGACGGATAGCGCCTTCGGAATCCAGACTCTGTTGCTCCAGTTGCTCTTGCTTGACCGGCAGCTTCTCCGGCGTCATGTCGGGCACCTCCAGTATGATAGCGCACAGCGCTGTCACGAACGGACGTATTATCAGTGCCTTACGGAAGACAATGAGCGTCACGATGAGCAGCACATACACGCCCCCGACGATGCAATAGCCGAGTGCCGGGTGCATATAGGCTCCCAGCCAGCCCGCTAACGCGATGCCGAAGAACACCAACCCGACCAGCACCAGCAGACCCACGCACAGACTCATCACGACCAGACCCAGCACACGGGCCACCTTGTCTGCCACAATCAACTTAGCCTGCTCTCCGCGCAGACTAAGCCATTGTTGCACGTCGTTCAGCAGTCGCGAATACTGCTGTTCGGTTCGTACGCTGTCCATGGAGCATCAGGCCTCTGCGGCGGCTTTCTTGCCACGCAACTCGTCCACAACGGCAGCGACCGCGGCTTTTAACTCCTCCTTGTTGAACTTCTCCTGCAGTTGGTCCGTCACTTTCTTGACCAGTACGTCCAACTCCTCTTTGGTCATCGGCACGCCTTTCTCGCGGGCGTAGTCCTCAATCTGCTTGCGGGTCTCCTCGCCGCTCTGCGGGGCGAACAGTAACGCAATAGCTGCACCGGCAGCTACACCGCCGATGAATGCAAATAAACTCTTGACACTTGACATAATCGTTTGGCTTTTAAGTTATATGATTATCAGGATTTATAGAGCTCTATAGCTCCTGTCTCTCTCTTAATCGGGGAACTCCATCAGGTAGGCCTTGATGAAGCCGTCGATGTCGCCGTCCATCACCGCACCGACATTGCTGGTCTGGTAGTTGGTGCGATGGTCCTTCACGCGCCGGTCGTCGAAGACATAACTGCGGATCTGGCTGCCCCATTCTATCTTCTTCTTCCCCGCTTCCACCTTGGCTTGCGCCTGACGGCGCTTCTCCAACTCCAGTTCATACAACTGGCTGCGCAGATGCCGCAGGGCGTTCTCCCGGTTCTTGGGCTGGTCGCGCGTCTCGGTGTTCTCGATGACTATCTCGTCCGGCTGCCCCGTCAGCGGGTTCACGAACTTATAGTGCAACCGCACGCCGGACTCGACCTTGTTGACGTTCTGGCCGCCTGCGCCGGAGGAGCGGAAGGTGTCCCAACTCAGACCTGCAGGATTGACCTCTATCTCGATGGAGTCGTCGATGAGGGGCACCACGAACACACTCGCGAAACTGGTCATGCGCTTCCCTTGCGCGTTATAGGGGCTTACGCGCACGAGACGGTGTACCCCGTTCTCGCTCTTCAGGTAGCCGTAGGCCATGTCCCCCTCGATGTTGAAGGTCACGGTCTTGATACCGGCCTCGTCGCCCTCCTGGAAGTTGCTGACGGTGATTTTATAGTCGTGCTTCTCGCAGTAGCGCTGGTACATGCGCATGAGCATCTCCGCCCAGTCTTGCGCCTCTGTTCCGCCTGCGCCTGCCACAATCTTGAGCACGGCAGGCATCTGGTCCTCCTCGTGGCTCAGCATGTTCTTCATCTCCAGGTCCTCGACCTGCTGCATCGCATGCGCGTAGGCCGCATCCACCTCCTCCTCGCTGACCAGTTCGTCCTTGTGGAAATCCCAGGCCAATTGCAGTTCATCACACGCGGAGCGCACGCCCTCGTAGCCTTCTATCCAGCGGCGTATGCCTTTCACCTTGCGCATCTGCGCCTCGGCGGCCTTCGCATCGTCCCAGAAACCGGGTGCCTGGGTGCGTATCTCCTCCTCTTCTAACTGCATGCGTTTCTCGTCGATAGCGAGGTATTGCTTGAGTTTCTCCGCACGCGTTTGTACGTCTTTGAGTTGTTCTATTGTAATCATCTAAATTCTATTTTCGTGCAAAAGTACAATTTTTTTTGCACATATACAAATTTTTTAGTAACTTTGCGGTCGAAATATGTTCACATAGTATGGAAAACGAGAAACAAGCGCTCATCGATGAGCTGAAAGGTCTGCTTGAGCAGAACGTGTCTGAAACGAAAGAACAGGTAGAGGCTGTCAAGAATAAGTTCTACCGCCTTTGCCATGAGCAGCAGGCGGCCGAGCCGGAGTCTGAGGCTGCAGAAGAGCCCGCAGAAGGGGCTGCAGAGGTTGTTGCCGAGGAGCCGCAACAGGAAGAGACTGCCGCTCAGCCCGATGAACTGGAGCAGAAGTTCCGTGAACTGCTGGCCGAGTACAAGCAGAAGCGTGCCGAACTGGCTGCCAAGCAAGAGGCCGAGCAGCAGCAGAACCTGCTGCGCAAGCAGAATATATTGGACCAGATGCGTACGATGGCGCAGGCAGAGACGGCCGATGTGATGGGCAACCTGCAGAAGATGCGTGACTTGCAGGCCGAGTGGAAGACTATCGGGGCCGTGCCGGCTCCCCATGCCCAGGAGGTGTGGAAGCAGTATAACCTGTATCAGGAGCAGTTCTATGACCTGGTGAAGATAAACATCGAGTTACGCGACCTGGACTTCAAGAAGAACTTGGAGATGAAGACCCTGCTGTGCGAGGCGGCGGAGAAGCTGGCGGATAACCCGAACATCGTGGAGGCCAACCGTGCGCTGCAGCAGTTGCACGAGGAGTGGGCCGAGATAGGCCCTGTGGCGCGCGACCTGCGTGAGCAGTTGTGGAATCGCTTCAAGGAGGCGAGTACCGTCATCAACAAGCGTCATCAGGCGTATTTCGACGAGTTGCATGCGCGTGAGGCGGAGAATCTGGAGAAGAAACAGGCGCTCATCGAGCGTCTCAATGAGATAGACATCGAGTCACTCAAGAGCAATAAGGCATGGGAAGAGGCTTCGGAGAAGGTGCTGGCTATCCAGACCGAGTGGCGCACCATCGGGTTCGCTCCCAAGAAGCAGAACCAGGCTATCTACGACACCTACCGCCGTGCGTGCGAGGCGTTCTTCAAGGCCAAGAGTGCGTTCTATAAGTCGATGCGCGACGAACTGAACGCTAACCTGGCCCGCAAGCGCGAACTGGTGCGCAAGGTGCAGGAGTTGCAGGGCAGCACGGAGTGGCGCGAGACGACCGATGCCGTGATTGCGTTGCAGAAAGAGTGGAAAGAGATAGGTCCGGTGCCCCGTAAGTACAGCGATGAGGTGTGGAAGCAGTTCACCGAGGCGTGTGACGCCTTCTTCAATGCCAAGCGTGAGGCGGGCAAGGCGGAGCGCGAGGCCTTTCAACAGCGTCGCCAGGACGCCCGTGAGCGCTGGAGCAAACGCGTGGAAGGCATGGGCGACAAGCAGAAACTGATGCGCATGTACGAGAACCTGCAGCAGGAGATTAAGACGGCCGAGAACAACATCCTGTTCTTCTCCGGCAAGTCGAAGACCGCGAACAAACTGGTGACCGACATGCAGAAGAAGATAGACACGCTCAAGCAACAGCTCGCCGAGTTGGAGCAGAAACTGACCGAAGAAGAGTCCGCAGAGTAATGGCATCGCTTATTCAATATCAGGGCGTAGAGATTCGTCAGGCGGAGCATGTGGTGCTCCGTGACGTGAACCTGACGATAGAGCAGGGAGAACAGGTCTATCTGTTGGGGCGCGTAGGCAGCGGCAAGAGCAGTTTCCTCAAGACGCTCTATGGTGCATTGCCTGTGTCCGCAGGGACGGCTACTATACTGGACTATGACCTGAACAGCCTGCGCCGCCGTCAGTTGCCGCAACTGCGTCGCCGTCTGGGCATTGTCTTCCAGGACTATCAGTTGCTGACGGACCGCACGGTCGAGGAGAACCTGCTCTTTGTGCTTCGTGCGACAGGTTGGAAAGACAAGCGTGTGATGGCGCAGCATATAGAAGAAGTGCTGCGTCAGGTCGGAATGGAGACCAAGGCGTACAAGATGCCGCATCAACTGAGCGGTGGTGAGCAGCAACGTGTCGTGATTGCGCGTGCCTTGCTCAACTCGCCGGAGCTGATACTGGCCGACGAGCCGACCGGCAATCTGGACCCGGAGACGGGGCGGGAGATTATGGAACTGCTGTACGCCATCTCGCAGGCCGGTATCACAGTGCTCATTTCGACGCATAACCACTCGTGGCCGGAGTCGTTCCCCGGCAGGCGGCTGGTGTTCGCAAACGATACAATAACAGAAGGATAGGCGGTGCCTATCCTTCTTGTTTCTTTGGGGGCGTAGGTCTCGGTTACTGCCGTAGAACTATGCTACTTATTTTGTTTTAGGGTATAGATGGCGTCGAGGTTACGGCATAGGCCGTCGAGGTCGAGTCCGTAGCCGATGCAGAAGTGCTTGGGCACCTCGAAGCCGATATAGTCCGGGCGGGCATCTTCGCGTTGCAGGGCGTCGGGCTTAAAGAGCAGGGAGGCCACGCGTACGGAGGTGGCGCCGTTCTCTTCGAGCTTGTGCTTGAAGTAGTGCATGGTGTTACCAGTGTCCACAATGTCTTCCACGACAATGACATCGCGGTGATAGACATCTTCGCTCAGTCCGATGAGTTCGGTGATTTGTCCGGTGGTGGCGGTGCCTTCGTAGGAGCGCAGGCGTACGAAGGTGATGCGGCAGTCGAGGCTGACCTGTCGCATGAGGTCTGCGGCGAAGACGAACGCGCCGTTGAGGACGCAGATGAAGAGCGGCTGCCGCCCTTCGTAGTCGTGGTTGATGCGTTGTGCCAAGTGTGTGACGGCCTCTTGTATTTGTGCGGGTGTGAATCTTTCCTCGAAAGTCATCCCCTGATGTGTGATGGTTCGCATAATATGGTGTTGTTTTGTTAGCGTCAGGTAACGGTCAGGTAACGGTCAGGTAACGGACAATGTCTAGGATTGGTACGGGGTTGGTTCGGGTTGGGGTTGGGGGTTAGCGGTATTTGGCTTCGTTGCAGTCGCCGAGCATGCTGAGGTAGCTGTCCATTCGCGAAGCGGCGATGTCCCCCCGGCATGCGGCTTGGAAGACCTCGCATCCGGGTTCGCCCGTATGGAGGCAGTTGCTGTAGCGGCAGTCGCGTCCGATTCGGAATATCTCCCGGAAGTAATGGCTGACCTCCTCGCGCTCCATCCTGACGGCTCCGAATCCCTTGATGCCGGGTGTGTCGATAATCCACGTGCCTTCTTCCAAGAAGGGATACATCTCGCTGAAGGTGGTGGTGTGCATGCCTTTGTGGTGTGCGGCCGATATCTGTCCTGTGCGTGTGACTTCCCGTCCGAGCAGTGCGTTGAGGAGCGTGGACTTGCCCACGCCGGAGTTGCCGCTGAGCAGGGTGATACGTCCGCGCAGTTGGTCGAGCAGGGGTAGCGCCGCCGGGTCGTCGATACGGTTGGCACAGATGGCGTAGGTGGGGTAGCCGAGCGACTCGTAGAGGGTTCGCAGGTCGCTGAGTTGCGCCTGTTGCTCGGGTGTGGTGAGCAGGTCTATCTTGTTGAATACCAGTATAGCCGGTACGCGGTATGCCTCGGCGGTGGCGAGGAATCGGTCGATGAAGGTGGTGCTGGTCTCGGGGTTGCGCAGGGTGACGAGGAGGATGGCCCGGTCGAGGTTGGCGGCGAGGATATGTGTCTCCTTGCTGAGGTTGGTAGAGCGTCGGACGATATAGTTGCGCCGGTCGTCAATGTCTGCAATCCATGTTGTGCCGTCGGGCTGTGTCTCCACGGTGACGCGGTCTCCGACGGCGATGGGGTTGGTGGAGCGTATGCCCCGTATGCGGAAATTCCCCTTGATGTGGCACTCGCGTGTCAGTCCCTCGTCGGTGAAGACGGTGCAGCTGCTGCCGGTAGTACGTATGACCAGTCCTTTGTCCATGTGCGTTATGTTATACTAAAAAGCCTCTGTGGCAGACAGATAGAACGACCAACTGTCCATGTTGTTCCATCGGTTGTCGTAGTTGTTTCGGGCGATGTCGAAGCGTAAATTCACTTTGGCCCGGTTGATACTCATGCGCAGTCCGAGTCCGTATCCCACTTTGGGCATGGTCCATTGCCAGTCGGCGGTGTCATAGACATCCCCTATTCCGGCGAAGACGCAGGCTCTGAGGAAGTTCCACAGGGGGATGCGCAACTCGCCCTGCAGGGCCATCATGGCGTTGTCTCGGAACATGTTGCGTCGCACTCCCCGAATCAGGTCTTGTCCTCCGAGCGTGGGCAGCAGTTGGAACGGCAGTTCGGAGCTGTTTCCCAATGCCCAATCGGTGCGGAACTGCCATGCGAAGATGAATCCTCGTCCGAGGGCGAGGTACTGCCGGAGGTCGGCGTGGAGGGCCGTGAGTCGGCAGTCGTCTCCGAGGGCGGGCTCGTAGTGGAGGAGGGAGGCCTTGAAGAGCATTCCCCGGGTGGGGTAGAAGAGTATGTCCCGCGTGTCGTATTGTACGACCGCCCCCAGTCCCCACATGCGTGTGGTAGTCAGTATGTTCGCGTCCGTCGGTGTGGCACGCAGGCTGTCCGTCTGCTCATGGAGGAAGTGGAATGCCGGTCCGAGCCACCAATGGTGCGGGAGTCCGGCGAGCGCCTCGACCTGTGCGACTCCCCGTCGCGAGAGGTAGCCTATGCCGGGTCGTCCGTCGGGTGAGGTGAGGGTGTTGCCGCGTCCGTAGTAGATATCGGGATAGTAGCGGTATCCGCCGTTGAAGCGCACCATCCAGTGTTTGCCCGTGTGGGGGAGCGTGTCGGTCTGCGAGCCGAAATAGAGTACTCCCCCGCCGTGGACGAACCACTGGCGGTTGAGCGACCATGCTCCGCCGACATTGACTATGGAGGGTTTGGCTTGCGGCATGGTGCGGAACCATCCTTGTGCGGCCGCTCCGAACTCCCATCCTGTCTCGGGTGAGTGGCTGATGACCGGCATAGCCATGACGGGTATGTTCATCAGGCTATCCAGAGGCGGGACGGCGGCTTGCATGAGGACACACCGTACGAGGAGCCATGCGAGGAGCCCCCACCGACCGATTCGTTCCGACCAAGGCCTCATCCGACAGCCGTATTAGACGGTCATGATTTCCTTCTCCTTGGCGGCGTAGAGTGCGTCTATCTTGGCGATATACTTGTCGTGGGTCTTTTGCATGTCGGCCTCGGCGTCTTTCTGAACGTCCTCGGAGAGTCCTTTCTTGACCAGTTTCTTGAACTCCTCGATGGCATCGCGTCTGGCGTTACGCACGGAGACCTTGGCACTCTCTGCCTCTCCCTTGCACTGTTTGGCGAGTTCCTTGCGTCGTTCCTCGGTGAGTGGCGGGAGTGTGAGTCGTATGACTTCGCCGTTGTTGCTCGGTGCGAGTCCGATGTTGGAGTTGATGATAGCGCGTTCAATCTCGGCAATCATCTTCTTCTCCCAAGGTTGGATAGCAATCGTGCGCGCATCGGGTGTGGTGATGGTAGCGACGTTGGCGAGAGGGGAAGGTGAGCCGTAGTAGTCCACCCGTATAGCGTCAAGGATACGCGGTGTGGCTTTCCCGGCACGTATATGTGCCAGAGCGTCATCGAGGTGGTTGATGGCCGAGAGCATCTGCTCTTCAGCGGCCTGTTGGTAGAGTTCTAGTTCTTCCATAATATTAGGGTTTTACGAGAGTGCCGATGGCCTCTCCGTTAATAACTTTCTCTAAGTTGCCAAGGATGTCCATGTTGAAGACATAGATAGGCATGCCGTTCTCTTTGCACATGACGGTGGCGGTGAGGTCCATGACCTTGAGTCCGCGTCGGATGACCTCGTCGTATGTTATCTCGTTGAACTTGGTGGCCGTTGTGTCTTTCTCGGGGTCGGCGGTGTAGATGCCGTCCACTCGTGTACCTTTGAGCATGATGTCGGCTCTAACCTCGAGTGCCCGCAGGGACGAGCCAGTGTCGGTGGTGAAATAGGGTGCACCTGTTCCTCCGGCGAGAATGACGACATTGCCTTTGTCGAGGAGGCGTTGTGCTTTAGCCGGGCTGTAGAAGTCCCCAATCGGTTCCATCCGTATGGATGTGAGTACGCGTACGGGTTGTCCGATAGCCTCGAGTGCGGACGAGAGGGCGAGTGCGTTGATGACCGTGGCGAGCATGCCCATCTGGTCGCCTTTGACCCGGTCGAATCCTTTTTTAGCTCCGCTGAGGCCTCGGAAGATGTTTCCTCCTCCGATGACGATAGCGACCTGTACGCCTCGGGCAGCAATGGCTTTGACCTGTTCGGCATATTGGCTGAGTCGTTCGGTGTCAATGCCTTGCTTGCTCTCTCCCGCAAGACTCTCTCCGGATAGTTTGAGAAGAATACGTTTGTACATGTTGTAGTAGGATTAGTTTTCAGTGTACCAACTCGCATACATGGCATAGTTGTTGGCGATGGTGCGGTTAATCTCTTCTGTTTGTGCAGGGTCTGCCTTCTTGATGAACTTGGCGGGAACTCCTCCCCATATCTCATAGGGTCCGATTTGTGTCCCCTTGAGGACGAGTGCTCCGGCCGCAACGATGGCTCCTTCTCCCACGTGGGCGCCGTCGAGGAGCGTGCTTCCCATGCCGATGAGTGCATAGTCGTCCACGTCAGCCCCGTGTATGGTTACGTTATGTCCGACGGATACGTAGTCGCCGAGCGTGATGGTGGATTTGCGGTAGAGTGTGTGCAGCACGGCGCCGTCCTGGATATTACAATGCTTGCCGATGGTGATAGTGTTCACGTCTCCGCGTAGCACTGCGTTGAACCAGAGGCTGGTTCCTTCCCCCACGGTCACGTCGCCGACGACGGTGGCGTTTTCCGCCATGAAGACGTCGTCGGCAATGTGTGGGGTGAGGATTTCTCCGTTACGGTTGATGGACTTGATAAGTGCCATGGATGATGTACAATTTACGGATGTACGATGTACGAAGCGCTTACCGTGCAGCGATGATGGCGAGGAATTTCTCGGCAACGAGAGCCGCGCCACCGATGAGTCCTCCGTCGATGTCGGGGCATGCGAAGAGCTCGGCAGCGTTCTTCTCGTTACAGCTACCGCCGTAGAGGATGGTGGTGTCTTCGGCAGCCTCTTTGCCATACTTTTGGGCAACGAGAGTACGGATATATGCGTGAATCTCTTGTGCCTGTTCGGGAGTGGCGGTCAGTCCGGTTCCGATAGCCCAAACGGGCTCGTATGCGAGTGTGATGTTCTTCCATTCCTCGGCGGTCAGAGAGAAGACGGAGCCTTCGAGTTGCGCTTTTACGACCTCGTTCTGCTTGCCGGCTTCGCGCTCTTCTTTGACTTCTCCGATACAGAAGATGACTTTCAGCCCGTTAGCGAGAGCCAGTCGCACTTTCTCGGCCAGAGTGTCGTAGCTCTCGGCATAGTACTGGCGCCGCTCGGAGTGGCCGAGGATGACATATTCAGCTCCGGTGGAGCGTACCATTTCGGCACTGACTTCGCCGGTGTATGCTCCCTTCTCATGGTCTGCGCAGTTCTCGGCAGCCACTTTGATAGGTGAGTCTTGGAGCAGTTGTGCCACGGTAGCCAGATGGATAAAGGGTGTGCCGATAACTACGGCGCACTTCGGATCCTTGACGGCTTGTTTAAGTTCGGTAGCGAGGGCTACACCTTCCTGCAGGTTCTTGTTCATTTTCCAGTTGCCTGCAACCATTTTTGTTCTCATATCAATTCGTTATTAGTTTGTTAGTATTGTTATTTGTTTCGGATATTATACTTATCAATGATGGTCCCGTTCTCCAGGACGATAGCTCCGGGATTAGCCCTCACGATTGTTTTTAGCGTGACGGGGTCGCACGTGCAGAAATACTGCGCCGGGTTGTTGAAGGGCGGTTTGACTCCCATCTCGTTGCAGATGTCGAAGCAGAAGGACTCTATATCCTCCTCGCCGCTGCCGGTGAGGATGTAGAAAGGTTGTTGCCGGTCTTGGCATGTCCGGTAGATGTCAGCAACCCGGTCCATGAGGTCGTTGTCCGTCTTGTTGAGGTCGTACATGATGACCAGAGTCACGGGTGTCTCGCTATAGAGGATGTCTTCGGTGATGTCCTCGAAATCCATGGTCAGGATTTCGAAGTCGTGTATGGGAGGCTCGTATCCCTTGACGACGAGCACGCTTTTCTGGTCCTCAAAGACCCATAAGGGGTCGTTCTTGGGATAGTCTTGCAGCGTGAACTCCTGCACCTTGCCGGTCTCGGTATTGCGGTAGAGGAGGGTGACGCTATACTGCGGTTGCGGCGCATCGTCGGGTATCTCCATGAGCTCGGGGATGTTATTGCCTATCTTATAGGGTCGGAAATCCAGCAGCGGGAGGTGGAGCCGTGTCCAAGTCATCAGTGCCAGAACGATGAGCAGGGCACCGCCGGCTATACGCAGTTCGCTCTTGAGGTGGAAAGAAGCGGGGATATTCCGATGCAGGCACAGGAGCAGGACGGAGAGAGAGATAAGGACGACATTCTTCCAGAAGGTCTGCCAGTTAGTGAGGACCAGTGCATCTCCAAAGCATCCGCAGTCGCTGACGGGGTTACGTAACGCGATATAGAGCGTGAGCGGGGTCATGACGCAATAGAAGAGGAGCGTGAGTCGTGAGGTCAGTCCTGTGCGTACGTTGAGGAGCATGCACACACCCAACACGAACTCCAGGGCGATGAGCGTCCATGCGGCATATTCGGCCAAGGGGAGCAACAGGGTGAACAATCCGCCGAAGGCCTTCAGATAGTCTTCTATCTTATAGGTTGTTCCGAGCGGGTCAATAGCCTTGACCAGTCCGGAGAAGATGAATGTGAGTGCCAACAGGGTGCGGGCGCATGAAGCGATGATGTGCAGTGTCTTACTTTTCATAGTGAATGAGGTCGAATATAGCATAGTTGATAATGTCGAAATAGTTGCCCTCCACTCCTTCGGAGGCCAGGGTTTTGCCGTTATTGGCCAGGATGGTTTTGATACGGATAATCTTGGCCAATATCATGTCCACGATACCTTCCCGGCTCATTTCCCGCCATGCTTCTCCATAGTCGTGGTTTTTCCGGTTCATCAGTTCGCGTGCTTCGTTGAGCACCTCGTCATAGAGTGCGGCGGCTTCGTCGTTGGTGATGTCCACGGCATCGGCATAGCCTTTGCGAGTCTGGATGATGGCCGTGATGCCATAGTTGACGATGGCGCGGAGGTTGCCTTCTATATCATCGCCGACGAGGCTGATGCCTGTCTCCTGCCGCTGGCGGATGTTGCATGCTTTGATATAGAGTTGGTCGGTGATGCCGTGCAGGCGGAAGATACGCCATGATGCGCCATAGTCCTGCATCTTGTCGATGAAGATGCTACGGCATCGTGCCGTTACGCGGTTGTATTCTTCGTTGGTGCTCATAGGATGTTGTTTTTCAGTTGGTCGATAGCGACTTCCCTTTGTTGGCCGGAGGTCATGTCCTTGAGCATGACTGTGCCGTGTTCCATCTCGTTACCGCCGACGATAGCTACGTAGGGTATATGTTTCTGGTCGGCATAGGCCATCTGCCGTTTCATCTTGACGGGTTCGGGGTAAATCTCGGTGCGTATGCCATCGCGGCGCAGGGCCGTGGCGATGCGGAGGGCATAGCGGAGTTCGTCTTGTCCGAAGGTGACGAAGAGCACCTGTGTGCCAGCGGCGGCCTTGTCGGGATAGAGCGATAACTCGGTCAGGACGTCGTAGATACGGTCGGCTCCGAAGCTGATGCCCACGCCGCTCACATCGGGTAGTCCGAAGATGCCGGTGAGATTGTCGTAGCGTCCTCCTCCGGTGATGCTACCCATTTGGACGTCCAGCGCTTTGACCTCGAAGATGGCGCCGGTGTAGTAATTGAGTCCGCGTGCGAGGGTGAGGTCGAGCATGATGTCGAGTCGGACGCCGGTGGTGTCACAGAGGTCGAGAATCTGCTCTGTCTCGCTGATGCCGAGCAGTCCTGTGGGGCTGGAGGCGAGGATGGAGCGCAGGTCGGTGAGTTTGTCGCGGTTGGTGCCGCTGAGGTTCAATATGGGTTGTAAGCGGTCAATGGCCTCCGCGCTTAGTCCGCGTTCCGCCAGTTCGGCGTTGACGGCTTCGGCACCAATCTTGTCCAACTTGTCGATAGCGACCGTGATGTCCGTGAGCCGGTCGGCTGCGCCGACCACTTCGGCGATGCCGGCGAGTATCTTGCGATTGTTGAGATGCAGGCAGACGCGGATGCCTAACCGGCGATAGACTTCTTCAACGATTTGTATGAGTTCGAGTTCGCAAGTGAGGGCGGCGGTGCCGATGACGTCCACGTCGCACTGATAGAACTCGCGGTAGCGTCCCTTCTGCGGTCTGTCGGCGCGCCAAACGGGCTGTATCTGATAGCGTTTGAAGGGGAACTGTATCTCATCTTTGTGCTGGACGACGAAGCGGGCAAAGGGGACTGTCAGGTCGTAGCGCAGTCCTTTCTCGGGAGCGAGGGCTGCTTTCTCGCCACTGTTCTGCACGCGGAAGAGGAGTTTATCACCCTCCTCGCCGTACTTGCCCATGAGGGTGCTGATATTCTCCATGGCGGGTGTCTCTATCTGGTTGAAGCCATAGAGAGCGAACACGCTACGGATAGTGTCAAAGATATAGTTGCGCCGCGCCATCTCGAGGGGTGAGAAGTCGCGTGTGCCTTTAGGGATGCTTGGTTTCTGTGCCATATTACGATAGTATTCAAGATTCAATATTTAAGATTCAAAATTTAGTTCGCGGAAGATGCGGTCGGTGGCGCCCAGTTCGCCGTTCACGTAGTCGTGTGCGTTACGGCCCAACTCCGTGTGGCGGAGGAGCGCTTCGTCCAAGGCGGTCTCGAGTTCTTCGTAGGAGCGGATGCTGAGTCCTGCTCCTCCGTCGATGAGTCCTTTGGCCTCGCGGAAGTGGCGGTAGTGGGGTCCAAAGATGACGGGTCTTCCCCAGACGGCAGCCTCGATGGTGTTGTGAATGCCGACCCCGAATCCTCCTCCGACATAGGCGACGCGGCCGTACTGATAGAGCGAGGAGAGCATGCCCATCCGGTCCACGACGAGCGTGCGTGTGGCTTGGAGGTTGAGGCGTGTAGCCTGACTGAAGAGCACCATTTTGCCCTCGAAGAGGCGGAAGATATAATCCAGATGGGAGCGGTGTATCTCGTGCGGGACGAGGATAAGCCGTACCTCGGGGTGTGTCTGCACATAGCGCGCCAGCAGGCGCTCGTCTGCGGGCCATGTGCTTCCGGCGACGATGACTTGCGGGCAGTTTTGTGTGAAGAACTCCGCTTCGGGCACCTGCTTAGCCTTCTGCGCTATCTCCGCCACGCGGTCAAAGCGTGTATCCCCCACGACGGAGACGTGCGTAATGCCGTGTTTGCAGAGGAGTTGCTTCGACTCTTCATCTTGTACGAAGAGGTGGGTGAAGCAACGGAGCAGGCGGAGGTAGGGTCTGCCCCAGATGCGGAAGAACAGTTGCCGCGGTTGGAAGATGGAGGAGACACTGTATGTCGGTATGCCTCTCTTAGCCAAAGCGCGCAGGTATGCGGGCCAGAACTCGTACTTGATGAAGAAGGCCATTCGGGGGTGCGCGGTGTCCAGCAGGCGTCGTGCGTTGCGTCTTGTGGCGAAGGGCAGGTAGATGACCAGGTCGGCGGGGCTGTTGTCCTTGCGCATCTCGTAGCCGGATGGGGAGAAGAAGGTCAGCAGGACGGGCCACTGCGGGTGCGCGGCACGTATCTGTTTGATGAGCGGATAGGCCTGTTCATACTCGCCTGCGGAGGCGACATGGAACCAGACGACGTCTCTGAGTCCGCTGCGGCGCAGTTCTTCTAAGGCTCGGGCCTGACCGCGAACGAGCAGTCGGGCCTTCTTGTGTCCGAAGAAGGCAGCTATGCGCAGTATGAGGAAATAGAATATCATGTCAGGTGTTTGTTGCGTTGTTGTCAGCGGTTTACGATATGTGCCGCATAATATAGGGCACAAAGTTATAAAAAATATCCGACATACACAAGTGGAAATGATTTTTTTTCAGAAAACTCAGCATATAATAAGGGATATGCAAAGAAAAAGGATTAGCGTGTGCTAATCCTTTCTGTGGGCTGAATGAGTTGGTTGTGACCAATCTTTCGCCGCTTGAAGTGGGCGTTTACGGATTCGAACCGCAGACCCTCTGCTTGTAGGGCAGACGCTCTAAACCAGCTGAGCTAAACGCCCGAATTCCTCGGGATGGGATGTGGTGGTGGAGGTGGAGTATCCCATCCTTCGGAAAAGAGTGTGAGTAATATGGGTAAAAGAGTGGGCGTTTACGGATTCGAACCGCAGACCCTCTGCTTGTAGGGCAGACGCTCTAAACCAGCTGAGCTAAACGCCCGGATTACTCACGTTGTGTAAGATCGTGTGCTTCTGTATCCGTGTTGGGGGCAAAAGCGAGTGCAAAGGTACTGCTTTTTTTTTATATACGCAAATAAAAGTGCATTTTTTTTTGCTTTTTTTTGTTTGCAAGGGTGCGGAGGAGCTCTTTTTCAGCGTGTTTATTGGGCGGCGGGTGTGTCGTCGGAGAAGGTGTGTTTCTTCCGGAGGCGCCATTGCCACCATGGTTGCGTGGTCCATCGTTGGACGATGAGGCATACGACGGCGACGGAGAAGAGAGCAACGAGCGTACCTGCGAGGACATCGAGCGTGAAGTGCATGCTCAGGTAGATACGGCTGTATCCTCCGAGCGCAGCGAGGAGTGCGCAGCAGACGCCGAGGGCGGAGGCGAGGGCGGGTGATTTGGGAAGTGAGTCGGTGAGGATGAGGGCAATGATGAAATAGAAGACGAAGAAAGCGGAGGTATGTCCGGAGGGGAAGGAGAAGTGGTAGGCATAGCGGACGCCATCGACGAGGTTGAGTTGGACGTCCGGCATGTTCAGCGCGAACCAGCGGAGCGGTCTGGGTGCGTTGACGATGTGCTTGATGAGTTGTGTGAGGATAGAGGAGACGGTCAGTGTGGCAGCGGCGGTGACGGCCCATCCGGCCTTGAAGAGGATGAGGGATAGACATAGGACATAGGGCGCCCATGTGATGAAGTGGGTATAGCGGGCAAAGAAGACGTCTGCCCAAGGTGTGTGGCAGGTGTTGAGCAGCAGATGGAGTTCGCCCTTGGGGTAGATAAGCAGGAGTGCGGTCAGTACGCAGGCGAAGAGCAGAGCCGCGATGAAGAAGGCTGCATTGCGCGTGATGAGTTTCATGATTGTACAAGTGTGGTGGTAGGGTTATCTATCGTATATCTATCGTGTATCTATCGTATATCTATCGTGTTTGATACGGGTTCGGGACTGATGCGGTATGCGCCTGTAGGCGCAATCGCGGGCGAGCCAATAAGGAGTTCTATGTCTGCTTCGCAGACTCGCGCGGCGCACTTACTCCTTCGAATGTTCACGAACATTCTCGGTGCGCCTTAATCGCTTCACGTCCCAGGTGGGTCAGGGGCCGACGATGATGCGGAATGTGCGCGTGGGGAGGGCGGGTGCGGAGACGGAGAGCAGGTAGATGCCGGGCGTGGCGGGCAGGGCGATTTCGCCTCCGGGTCGGGGGATGTCGGTGGTGGACAGGAGGATGCCGGTCGGAGTGTACCAACGGGCTTGTGAGGGGGCGGATGTGTTGATGAAGATGGTTGTACCGCAGGTGCCGTAGGAGGGTACGAGAGCGGCGTCCTCGGGCGCAAAGAGCGGCAGCGAGGGTCCGTCGGTGAAGCGTGTGGGGCATGTGCAGACGGTGCGTTCGTCGGGCGAGTCGGCGTTGAGGACAAAGCAAGCGTGGTAGGTGTCGTCCGGTGCGGATAGGCCCTGCATATTAAGGACGGTGTTGGTGGCGCCGTAGATGGGGGCATCGTTGCGATACCACTGCACGTCGGAGACGGTGCGTCCGTCGAGGGCCTCGGCAGAGAGTCCGAGCACGTCGGTGTATCGCTGGAGGAGGACATGCTCAGAGGGGTAACGGAGGGAGAAGAGAAGGGTGGTGTCAAGGGAGCCGCACTCGGCGAAGAGTGTGACGCGGATGCCGTAGTCTTCGCCTCCAGTGGCGGCAGGGGGTATGGACAGACGGAGGGCGTTGTCCTCGAGCGTGAGGTCATCGTCGGAGAAGCCTGCGCGCAGAGCCAAGTCGTTGAATGCGAGGAGGAAGCTGTCGCGTGTGAAGGGTGTATGGCTGCCGTCGGTGAAGAAGAGGCGTACGGCCCGCCGGTCGGTCTGCTCGGGGCAGGGGTCGAGCGTGACGGAGTCGATATGGAGGCGGAAGCGGCCGATGGAGACGGGGTATCGGAGGGTGTCGCAGTGGAGGTCCGAGCTGCAGTCGGTGGGCAGTGTGCTCCATATATAGGCCGTGGCGTGGTAGGTGCCGGGGGCGGTATAGGTATGGGGGTTGTGTAGCGATGTGGTGGTGACGGGGGCGGTGCCGTCTCCGGCGTCCCATGTGATAGAGCGGACGGGGTAGTTCGTCCGGCAGAGGATGTCGGTCGGTCCGGCGTGGCACTGCATCTGCGGTGGCGCGGGTGTGGGTATGCCATTGACGAGCATGGCGCGTGTGCGTGGCTCAGGCTGCATGCCCGCGGAGAAGGCGTAGGACAGGGCGGGCGAGTGGCCATAGACGGTGGCGCAGAAAGTGCTATCGGCAGAGATGTGGAAAGCGCCGACGCTGTCGAGGTTCATTCGTGCGAAGGACCACTCGGACGTGCCGTAGATAGGAGCGAAGGCGCGGTAGATGAGGCTGTCATTGCATCGGACGGAGCGCACATGGCGCGTGTGTGTGACGATGTTGACATAGTGGTGGCAGCCGTCGAAGAAGGTGGGTACGGTGAGTTCAGGTACGGCGCTATAGAGGGGGGCGATGCGTGTGAGAGCGGGTGCTCCGGTGGGGTTGAGCGGGCGGTCGTAGTCTCCGCTGAGAGTGTACTGCCAGACGGCGACGGGGCATGAGGCGACGAGGTAGCATGCTTCGGTGCGGAAATCGGCGCCTTCGTCGCCGAACTCGGCCCGCCAGGTGCGTGTGGGGTTGGTCCGGAAGTCGAAGACATGGACGGTGTCGCCGTTGAGGAGGAGGGCGGTAGAGTCGTAGAGGGCCTGTACGAGGAGAGAGTCGCGGTAGCGTTCGGCGGTAGCGACAGCCACATATTCGCGTCCCCAGATGTCCGTAGGTACGGCCTGCTCGAGGAAGATATTGGCATGTGTGGCAGTGCGGGGGCGTCGGACGAGGTCAGAGGCGACGAAGAGTGCGAAGGGTGTGCCGTCGTCGGTGAGGATGTCGGCATTGAAGGGCGCGTGTGTGGGGTCGGGCATGTACCAAACCTGTCCGCGGCGGAGGGGCGGTGTGACTTGGTCGGGGGCGTTACCGTAGCGGATGACGGTGTTGTCGTAGAGGGCGAGTAGCGTGTGGCTGCCGGTGGGGAGTGCGCGGTAGTGGTTGCCGAGCGAGGAGACTGGGAGGACGGCGGTGGCCTCGTGGGCAGTGGCGTCCTCGGAGCGGAGCGCGGCGTAGAGAGAGACGGGTGCGGAGGATGTCACATAGAGCGCGCGCGTCATGGCAGAGTCGGGTCGGAGGAGTGAGCAGACACCCGCGGGGACGGAGACATGCCCGGTGGTGCGGGCGGTGAGGGTGGTGGCGAAGCGTGCGTCGGCGGAGCGGATAGAGACAGTGACGGGGAGTGTGTCGGCGGGCACGACCGTGAGCGTGAGCGAGGGGTAGTGGCAGCAGGTGTCGGGGTAGGGGAATGTAACCCAAAACTCCGAACCCACTGTGTTTTGGGCTCGGAGATTGGTTAGGAAAGCGGCGAGTAATGCCGTCAAGAGTACTATGTTAGGTGTACGGGTCAACTATTGTACATGATTGCCATAAATGTCATATTCGTTGTCCCCGACGATGATGCGCATGTGTTGGTTGCGAATCACTTTCTGCGCAGCGGGCTGCGGTGCGAGTGTTGTCGCGGACTCGGGAATGGTGTAGGGGCAGGACATGATAGTGGTGCCGTCGGCGCGTGTGAGTAGTACGCTATAGACATCGCCCGGTGTGAAGGGGTCGGTGGTGTGGTAGATAGATGTTGTTGCGTCCTGAATGCGTTCACCGTTGAGATACCACTGGTAGTCAGTGAAGACATATCCTCCGTTGTATGCGGGTTTATAGACAGCGAGGACGTTGCCGAACTTGAACTTGAAGACCGAGGCGGGGTAGTATATCTGGAAGTTGATGGGCAAGCGGAGTGTGTCTCCCTTGTTGGCATCGACGACCATGATATAGGCGGTGTAGTTGTCGGGGGGGAGTCCATTGCGCGGCATGCTGAAGTAGTCTTTGCTGCGGATGAGTCCGACGCTGTCGCCGGCAGCGGTGAGCAGCCATGCGTCTCCCATGTCTCCCTTGGTGACCTTATAGGGGATGTCCAAGTATGCGGAGGTGTTGCACGAGTCCACGGGGGCGGTGACGGACATGACGAGTGTGGTGATGATGTGTATGTTATAGTGGACGACGCTGTCGCAGCCATCGTCGTTAGTCAGTGTGAATACGGCATCAGGGTTGCTGGAGGTGTAGGTGGTTTTTAGATGTGTGAGTGTGTCTTTATAGAGTGTAAGTATGTCCTCGGCGATGGTGTCCACGTAGGTGTCGGGTGACTTGGCACCGACGAAGATGTCGTAGATGACGACGGAGTCGCAGTCGTAGGTGACGGGGTCGGAGACAAACTCGCCCGGGGTGTCATATACTTTGCCTTGGAACTCCTCACCTTGGCATAATGCTACGTTCGTTCTACGACTAATCGGTCGTTGTATGCGGAAAGAGAAGTGGAGTGTATCGGCTGGGAGTCCTTCATCGGAGCAGGCTTTGCGTCCGTGCACCATAGCGACGAGGTCGTACCATCCGGGAGAGTCGTAGGTGTGAGTAACTTGGGCGGGGCCATTCTGTAGCGTGATACCATCGCCGAAATCCCAATCCACGAACTCAATAATGTCTTGTCCTACTTGGGCATTGAAGTTGAGAGTAGAATCAAGGCAGAAGGGTTGCTCTTCGCGGTAGCCGTCTGTGAAGTAGGTTCCATCGATGTCGATGGCTCGTTTGACTGTAGCAGAACCGACAGAGTAGGCGTAGGATTCATTTGTTCCATGTCCATATACGTGGGCGATAAAGCCCTCCTCGGAATTGGTCAAATGGAAAACGCTTTCATAAATGTCTTTTCCGGTAACGGGGTCGCTGATAGAGTTTATTTCATCATCAGTAAGTTCTTTAATAACGTAGGAGTAGGCAGGGTTATTCGGAACAGGGACAAATGTGAGAGGGATATTTGGGCGGAGATTGGATGATAGTTTAGTGGAGTCTATGGCAGCAGTCGGGCATATAATATTGATGTTATGTTTAGTAGTTTTGTCTGTATGACAGGTTCCGAAAGTAATGGAGCGTATGCTTTGCTGAATCGGGGCTATCCATGTGACAGAGGGGTCTCCCTTTTTGTCAGCCATTGTGGAGTTATCTCCTTTGTATGAACTACCTGTGTCGTAGTTATATACAGCACAAGGGCAGGATGTTTCGAGGTAGAGAGCGTCTGTTTGGAAAAGTTGGTTAGCGTCTAACTTATGTAATAATTTGTTTGCGTTTTTCGTTGCAGGATTATTGAGGTGGAGCTCAATGTAGTAGGTCTCGCCTCGATCGATGTAAGCCGTTTGTCTTCCAATCTTGATTTCTGTGCCGTTTTCCATAGCGGTAATACCGAAG
This sequence comes from Paludibacteraceae bacterium, assembly GCA_017483945.1. Classification (GTDB taxonomy): domain Bacteria; phylum Bacteroidota; class Bacteroidia; order Bacteroidales; family Paludibacteraceae; genus Colicola. The sequence continues at coordinate 21,247 of JAFUUE010000043.1, forward strand.
ATATTACCATCCTTATTCATAGAACGGGTGAGGACGAACTGGGTTCCCCAGTAGTCAACGGGCATAGCCTGTTCGTATAGACAATCACGTGCACCAATTCCGGCAGGGATGCGGGTGCATGAATTACCTAAAAAGACGGCTATCTTCTTATTGTTTTGGGCCAGGATATGTGTGCCGTTTAGTAGTTGCCCGTCTTTCCCTATGAGATAATAGACTTGGCCACGATTGAGAGTAACGGTGTATGGTGTATTTGCCGGTTTATTATCTTGTGTGGCAGAAGTGGGAGTTATTTGGACCTGTGTATTATCTTCCGTGGCGAGGATCGTGGCCATTGATAGAGCCGGTGTCGCGAAGCTAACGCCGTCATCATTCATTTCCGGCCAGATGTCTTGGAAGATGTATTCGCTTTGCAGGGTGGCAGTCGGCAGGATATTGGTAGCATCCATGTCGAAATCTACACGCAGAATGCTAAATACAGAGATGTCTTCTGTGCTGGACACATGTACACCATAATCCTTGATTTGTCCAGCATACGTAGGGACATCGGATGTCTTGCGCAGTTGTGCAGGGTACCAATTAGCAATCGGTATGCCTTTGAATTCATACCATTCGTTATCTGCAGTGGTTGTATAGGTTATTACACTTGTGCCTGCTGTAACCGTGATAACTGTTCCTTTGGTCGGTGCTGATACTGCAATATATGGTTCCGCTGTTTTGTAATACGAATCACCTTCGTCTCCATCAGGTGGTGTGACGGCGAAGGTGAGTGCGACCCAGAATTCCCGTCCCTCGGTGGATGCTTGTGCATGGGCACGTTGGGGGATGAGGGTGGTGAGCACAAGGAAGGAGAGTGCCAGAAGGGTTAGTTTAGATGTTGTTTTCATACAGTATTTATTCGATGAAAGTAGTGTTCGTTTACGTCTCGTTTACGTCTCGTTGTCGTGTTTGGTACGGGATTGGTACGGGTTCGACAGGGGAGCGTCACGGTTTTTACAGGATTTCGATCTCGACTCGTCTGTTGTTTTGTCGTCCCTCTTCGGTATCGTTGGTGTCGATAGGTTGGGACTCACCGCGTCCTTCGGCCTCGATTCGGTCGGGGTTGATGCCTCGTTCGATGAGGTCGTCACGTACGGCGTTGGCACGTCCCTCGGAGAGTTGCTGGTTAGCCTCGTCGCGTCCGACGTTATCGGTATGTCCGATGATACGTATGCGCACGTCGGGTGTGCGGTCGAGGTAGTCGTAGAGTTCGGCGAGTGACTCCTCGGAGGTGTCGAGGATGCGTGTCTTGTTGGTGGCGAAGAAGAGGTTCTTCATGATGAAGATTTCACCTTTCTTGACGGGGATGAGTCGTACGAGCATGCTGTCGCCGATGTTGGTGACGGGTGCGTCGTAGGTCTCGTAGCCGATTTGTTCGATATGTAGGTCATACTCGAGGGAGTCGGAGAGCATTCGCCGTGCTATACCGGTAGCGGCGGGTGTGGGGAGTGTGTAGCGTACGCGCTTGGTGCCGCGCTGGCGGAGGAAGACACGTGAGGCGAGAGGTTTGTCGGTGTCGGCGTTGCTGACCCGTACTCGGAAGACAGGGCGCGGGGTGAGCAGGACGGGGAGGTTGACGGTGGAGCCTACCTCGCTGATAGCGAAGTCCACGGTGTCGGGGTAGTAGTTCTCGCGTGCGACGATGACGCGGTAGTTTCCGACGATGAGGTCGTCGATATGTACGCCCACTTTGCGTCCGATATTCTTAGGCTTCATGACGACTTGTGCTCCGTCGGCGGTGACAATCTGGACGGTGGCGTCGGTGAGTGAGTCGCCGGTGAGTCGGTCGTAGATGCGTATATTACCGTCGGAAGGCGGCGGGAGGATGGTCTTGTCGGGCAGTTCGAAGTCGATAGCGAAGCGGAGTCCGACGAAGAGGTTATTGAGTGCGGAGCCGTTGCCGAGCGCCAGGACGGAGTTGGTGGATGTGGGGTGAATCTGATTGTCCACGAAGTTGAAGGGCAGTGCTCCGGACATGTTATTGACATTGAGCACTCCGTACTCGGCGAAGGCGGCGAGTCGGTAGTGGATATAGCGGCTGTCGTAGCCGGAGGGTTGGCCTTTGGATTTGGCGTTTCTCTTGGCGGGCTGTGCTTCTTCGGGCTTGGGCTGTGTGAATCGGTCGAAGTCCATGCCTATCTCGGCTGCGACGCGGACCTCGGGTTGGTTGAAGATGAGCTTGTTATCCGCGGGTGCGGGAATGTCGTGTATGCCCATTCCGTAGGGGTTGATGTAGGCGTCGTCCACGACGGTGATGTCGTAGAGTCCGCGTGTGGAGTAGTTGCCGAGGAGGTTATATCCGACTCGTGCGCCGAGCATGAAGTAGTAGGAGTCGAACTGTGCGCCGAACATGAGGGGGAGGGTGAGTTGTCCGATGTTGCGTGTCTCGGCCATGGCGTCGGTGACGTACTGCCAAGTCTCGGGGTAAGTAGTGGAGCGGCGATTGAGTTGGAAGGCATAGGAAGAGAGGGAGTTGAGGTAGTCAAACCCGATTCCTGTCTCGAAGCGGAAGGCTCCGTAGCCGAGGCGATAGCCGACCTGGAAGGCGGCCCCATATCCGCCGGTGAGCGACTTGTTCATGAGGGGGAAGGTCTCGCCGGTGAGGGTATTGCCATAGGCGCCGAGATTGTCGAACATGGCAGCGTATCCTGCGCGCGCACTCAGGTTAATATAGTGTTTCGCCTGCGTGTGAGGTTTGCCGGCCTCGGCGTCGGAGCGGAGTGCTTCCTGCTTGAGGTACGCCTGTTTCCACTTGTCGCGGTCCTGGTAGTAGCGCTCCTGTTCGAGCCGTTGCTGCTCCTGGACGCGTTCGCGTTCGGCCTGCCGTTTGGCGGTCTCTTTGCGTCGTTCGGCGGAAGCTTTATCGCGCTCGGCTTTCTGTTTGTCGCGTTCGCGTTGTTGCTGTGCTTTCTGCTTGTCTCGTTCGCGCTGTTGCTGGTTCTTCTGCTTGTCTCGCTCGCGTTGCTGTTGTGCTTTTTGTTTGTCGCGTGCGCGCTGTTGTTTAGCTTTCTCGGCGGCTTTTTTCTTGCGTTCAGCCTCTTTCTTCTTGTCTGCGGCAGACATTTCTTTCTTGGCGGGTGTGGCTTTCTTGGCCGTCTGAGCGCCGGCGTTGATGGTGAATGTGAGCATCAACGTGAAGATGAGTAGTTTATGCAGTAGTGCTTTCATAGGTAGAGTCCTCCGAGATTAATAGACGATGAATTTGAAGTTACGTACTTGTTTGCCCGTAGTGACGCGCAGGATGAACAATCCCGCTTCGCCGGGTGCGCTGATGATGGCTCCTCCGTCGGGTAGGTTGTCGGTGGTGAGGAGGGTGCCGTCCATGCGGAGCCATTCGGCGGTGGCGGTGCCGGAGGTCAGTCCGGCCTTCTTATAGTCGGCATTGACGAAGACGTTGCCTCCCTTAGGCGCGGAGGTCTGTACGGGTGTGCCTCCCACGACATCGCCGAAGGTATAGCCGTCGGTATTGTTTTTGAAGCGTTTGGGGCAGGAGCATGTGCTCAGTTCGTCGGGCGTGCCCTTGTTGATGATATAGCAGACGTAGTACTCGCCCTCGGTGTCGGGTTGTCCGTGGAGGTTGAGTGTGGAGTTGTTCTCGCCTTCGAGGAGGACGCTATCGCGGTACCAGCGGAAGTCGGAGTAGGTCTTGTCCGGGTCGGAGAAATAGGTGTTGTTGAGTCCGAGTACGTCGGTGTAGCGTTGCACCATGACATCTTCGGCATCGAAGCTGACCATGAATCGGAGTACGGTGTCCACATCGATGCACTTGTCAGTGATGGCGAGGTGTATGCCGTAGGGCTTGTTGGCCTCGACATCGGCGGGGATGGCGATGCGGAAGTAGTTGTCCGTCTGGTTGATGACGAGGTCGCGGTTGCGGAATCCTGCGGCGATGGTGGCCGCGTCGAACTCGAGTGTAGTGTTGTCGCCCTCGAGGTTGATGCCGGCTTCGTTGTTATAGAAGACGCGGAAGAACATCTCCTCGTCATCTTTCTTACAGGGGATAGACTCCATGTCCGTTATCTCAAACTTGTAGTCACCGATGATGACTTTGAGGGGGATAGAGTCGATGAGGGATTGTCCGACGCATACGTTGGAGGATGTACGTTCGATGAGGACGTAGGCATTGTAGGTGCCGGCGATGGGGTAGTGGTGTACGATGGAGTCGGTGTTGGAGTTGTCAGTCTGTCCGTCGCCGAAGCCCCATGTGATGCTCTCGTAGTCGTAGTTGAGGTGGCATACGAAGGTGACTTTCTCTTTCTCGCAGATGGGTTCGCTCTCGATGTCCGGGGAGTAGGTGACGCCGTTGATGGTGACGCCTTGGGTGAGGACCTTGGTGGAGCCTCCGGCGGAGTAGCCGTATGACTCTTTGTCGCCATAGCCATAGACATGTGCGATGAAGCCGCTGTCAGCCTTGAGCGTATGGGAGGCGTAAGAGATATTCTTCCGTGCGTACCAATAGAGGCTGTCGCTGCCATCAACGGGGTGGAAATCGGCGCTGATGTCCTGTCCGTCAAGGCGCATGGTGCGGACGTTCGCCGAGTCGGTTACGACGTTGAAGTAGTGCGTGTTGCTGCTGCCATAGGTGGCAAAGGTGATTTCGTTGATGATTTGTTCGATAGGGTTGACCCACAGCATGGCGGGGTCTCCATTGGCGGATGCGTCATACTGGTTGCTGACCATGAACAGGTGTACGGCGGCGGGGCAACTTGTCTCGATGAAGCAGCTTTGTCCGATGACAAGCGGGTCGGGGAGCGTGACATTTTTCTTGTCTTTGTCCTTGCTGGTGAAGCTTGTTCCGGGGTCGCCTATTTCGAAGGTGAAGGTGCGTGAGGGGTTGTTTGCGAAATCGAACGTATAGACGGAGTCACCGTTGATTCGCACCTCGGTGTTGTCGTTGGTAGCCATGACGCGTATGATGTCGCGGTGGCGTGTCATGGAGGCCGTGATGGCGAACGTGTTTCCCCAATAGGCGGTAGGCATGGCTTGTGAGAAGAGGTGGTCTCGGTCGCGTATGCCGTTGGGGAGGTTGGTGTGCGGTGCGCCTTGGAAGACGGCAATCTTCTTGCTGTCCCGAGCCTTCACCAGGGTGCCGCTCAGGTCGGCTGCAGCTCCGCTACTATTGCCGGTCCAGATGTAATAGACCTGTCCTTTCATCAGTACGGGTGTGGTACATTTGACGCCCGGAGTGAAATTCAGGTAGAGTGAGTCGTTGGCTGTCAGTACGTAGCCGTTGTCCTTTTTCGTCTTGACATCGTTGAACTTCTTTGTCATGACGGTGGGGTAGTAGTCCACGGTGACGTTATCTTCGGCCGCAATGATGGCGAAGTGGGTACCTTGGGGCTTGTTCTCATGGTCAGAAGGCGGATAGGACTGTATCAGGTACTCGCTGTGCAGTGAGGCCGTGGGCAGCACATTGGTGGCATCGAAGGATTTCTCTCTGTGGTTGCTGGCGAAGAGGGAGATGGGGGCCGTGGAGGTGACGTGTATGGCACAGGTGTCCACCACATCGGGGTAGAAGGTGTAGCAAGTCACTGATGCTTTCTTGTTGTCGGTGCGGGTACGGGCTTGTGCATCGGCTCGTCCTGTGTAGAACGAGACTTCCTCGATGTCTCCGGCATCCAGATGCGTGCTTTTGCTTTCTCCAGTATAGGGGTTGAGGAATGTCACGTCGCACTCATAGCGTGATGATACGGTCAGGGCTAATGTGACAGCTTTGTCGCTATTATCACTGACATCGTTCTGGTCAGCGCGGAGGAAGGTAACCCAGAAGTCTTTGCCCTCGGTGGTTTGTGCAGAGAGGGATGCGGGGAGGAGCGCCAGCAGTATGAGCGCGGCTCCGACTAACAGTTGCTTTTTCATGTTATTGTTGGTCATATGTATTTGCATAATTTTACGCATGCAAAATTACTGCTTTTCTATCACGTGTTTTTGCATATATTGGCGGAAGATGTGTAAAAATTGACGGATAGCACGAGTGTCAATATTTTATGCCCAATATGGTGTATTGTTCTGTGCCGCGGCGGATGATGAGTCGTCCGTTTTGGAGTATTTTGTGTGCGGCAGTGGCGGTGTCGGGCTGCGGCGGGATACCGGTAGTGAGGGGGCGGCAGCACAGGAGGTAGAGTTCCTGGATGCAGGCTCTTCGGGAGGTGCTGCCTCCGACGGAGGCGATGCGGATGGTCTGTGTGCCGGCGGGGACGGGTATGGAGTAGCGCACTTCGTGGCGGGTCTCATCGGCGACGGTGACGGCGATGGTGGTGTCGAGGCGGTTGTCGAGATAGATGTCCAGTTGCATGGAGGTGGCGCTGTTGTAGGGCGAAGCGCGGAAGATGAGGTAGGCGTCTTCGGAGAGCGTGCCGGTGAAGGTTATCTCGCCGTCTGTGGAGCTTGTGCCCATGGTGATGGAGGCGTTGCCGTTGGACTGTATGCCCTTGTTAGCGTTGCCCCGGAAGGTGCCCTGCACGGCATTGACGAGGGCCGCGGTGATGGCGGGCAGGTTGATGAGTGTGTCTGCGAGGCAGGGAGGCGTCTCGGCCGGAATCTCATCGTCGGCGCAGGTTGCGGGGAACGACGGGGGCGTGAGCGAGGCGAGACGGACGCTTTGTCCCCGGCGGTCGCCCCATATATATTCGACCAGTTCGGGGTAGTCAATGAAGGGGTTGCGGTTGCCCTGGATGTCGAAGATGACGCTTGCGCGGCATCGTTCCTTGTCGCTGACAGGGTCGGCCCGGTGCCAATCGAGCAGCACTCGGGTGATGGCGGCGGAGAACTTGAGATAGGTGGTGTCGCTGATGTATTGGGGGTAGGCTGTCCAGCCGATATCCTCGTAAGCGGTAGCCATGTAGAAATAGGTGCGTGCGAAATCGCCGCGATACTCCTCCGCGGGTTCATAGCATATATAGCCGTAGGGTGACTTCTTAGCCGACGCCATGCGGAACGAGCCGTTGTCGAATTTGTCGGCCGTGGTGACATGTCCGGGAGGGTAGTTGCTCTTCTGGCTGTTCGCCCGCTGGTCGGAGGGGTTGAGGTTATAGAGGTCTTTGTAGGCGTCATTGACGGCACCTCCCCACCATGACTTGGGCAGGCAGTGCTCGATATTGAGCGAGCAGCCGGAGTCTCCCAAGCGGTTGGGATAGTAGCGGTTGCAGTTTGAGTACATATCCCATACGCCGTTTCGAGTGCCGGGCTTATGGTCGGTGAGGGGTAGAGCCTGCCATGTGCCGTAGGCTTTGAGGTCACCTTTCTGCCACTCGGGCGGGTTGTTGGTGGAGTGGTAGGTGGTGACGCCGTAGTCGTAACGCACGCCGCCACTGCACAGGGTGTGCAGTGCGGACTTGAGCACCGAGTCGCTCTTGCCTTCGATGGCGGCATAGTAGTCGGTCGGCAGTTGGCCCCACGAGGGGATGAAGGGGCAGAGGATGAGCAGCAGGCTCAGGCAGTGTCGTCTCATGATGGTGATGTTAAGCGCGTTTGCGGACGATATTGTCAATCAGGTTGATAAGCACGTACCAGACGATGCATGCGGCACCGGCGGCCAGTGCGAAGGGGAGCATGCGGAAGCGGATGGCTTCGATGAGGCAGCATGCGATGAGCACGAGGCAGCCGATGAGGAAGAGGTAGCGTGTGCTGTTGTTACGCCACGTGAAGTCGTGGAACTTGAGCGAGAAAAAGGGTATCTCGCTGATGAGCAGCCAGCAACTGAGGAGGCTGAGGGCGAGTATCACCCAGGGCATCCAGACGGGGCGGGTGATGGCATAGGGCATGCAGCATAAGGAGCACCAGAAGAGTGCGTTAGCCGGTGTGGCGAGACCGATGAAAGAGGTGGTCTGTCGCTCGTCGATGTTGAACTTGGCGAGTCGCAGGGCAGAGAAGGCCGCCATGAGCAGTGCGATGAGGCACCACCACCCGAGGACGGGGCGCAGGTAGCAGGTGAGGACCATGGCGGGTGCGAGGCCGAAGGTGATGTCGTCGGCGAGTGAGTCGAGTTGTATGCCAAGTGGTCCGCTGACGCCCAGTGCGCGGGCTGTCAGGCCGTCGAAGAAGTCGAAGAACGCACCGGCGCATACGAGTGCGAAGGCCCAGTCAAAGGCGTTCTGGGTGGCCATGAAGACAGCGAGTGCTCCGCAGAGGAGGTTGCACGAGGTGATGATGTTAGGAATATGACGTTTCATGTTGCGTGTAATGTGTTGTTTTATAGGGTAATTACCCGGTCAGGTCTGTTCCAGGTCTGTTCCAGGTCCGTTAGCCGCCTTGGTTTTGAGCCGTTTACGGAGGAGGATTGTGACGGCGATGCTGAGTGCGCAGCAGGCGATGACGAGCCAGAAGAAGCTCGTATAGCCCAGTGCCTCCTGGATATAGCCGGCGGCCATGCCGGGGAGCATCATGCCCAGCGCCATGAAGCCGGTGCATAGGGCATAATGCGACGTCTGGCGTTCGCCCCGTGAGAAGTGCATGAGGTAGAGCATGTAGGCCGTGAAGCCAAAGCCGTAGCCGAACTGCTCAAAGGTGATGGCGGCGGCGACCCAGCCGGTCTGTGCCGGTTGTGCAAGGCTCATCCATAGATAGACCGCGTCGGGGAGTGTGATGGCGAGCACCATGGGTATCAGCGAGCGGCGCAGACCGTACCGGGAGGCGTAGAACCCGCCGAGCAGACCTCCTGCCGTCAGTCCCGCCACGCCCAGCACACCATACAGCCACCCCACATCGGCGGTGCTCAATCCCAGTCCGCCATGCTCCACCGACCCCACGAAGAACGGGTTCAGCATCTTCACCAGAAAAGCCTCCGGCAGGCGGTATAAGAGCATGAAACACAGGGCTAACAGGATACCGTCCTTGCGGAAGAAGGAGACGAATGTCTCGCCGAAATCCCGCAGGATGTCGGTGGCGCGGCGTTGTTCGGTGGCGGCGGGTTGCTCTTTTCGCGGCAGTGTCAGCAGGTGCCAGACGGTCAGTGCAGCGAACAAGAGCGAGGCGCACAGCAACGTGCGCTGCCATGCTGCGGGAATATCCCCTGTCTGCTCCTCCCAACGGCCTGCCAGCCAGATGAGTACGCCCTGGCCGAAGATGGAAGAGAGGCGGTAGAACAGGCTGCGGACACCTACGTAGAACGACTGGGAGCGGGTGTCCAGCGCCAGCATGTAGTAGCCGTCCGCTGCGATGTCGTGCGTCGCACCGGCAAAAGCGCTCAACCAGAACAAGATAAGCATCCCGCGGAAGAGCCCGATGCCGGTTGCTCCGGCGCCAATCGTCTCTGCCGGCGGGTGGGGGAGCGTCAGGGTCATGCCTACAAAAGCCGCCGTGAGCAGCACCTGCATCGCCAGCACCCACCAGCGTTTTGTGCGGATGATGTCCACGAAGGGACTCCACAAGGGTTTGATGACCCACGGCAGGTATAAGAGGCTGGTATAGAGCGCCATCACGCCGTTAGGCACCCCCATGCGCGTAAGCATCATGACACTCACGTTGTTGACGATGAAATACGGCACCCCCTCTGCGAAATAGAGGGTCGGCACCCATAGCCATGCACGTGAGTCTATGTGATTGGGTAGTGTATGTGTCTCGTTGTCTGTCATATACAGGTAGCCGACTACCCGCGCTCTTTCAGGCGCTCAATCTGCTTGTCCAGCGCCTCCAGGCAAAGGTCGATGCCTTGTTCGAACGTGTCGCAGGTCTTCTCGGCAAACATCTCGGGGCCGTTGCCCGTGATGCGTATTTGGGTTTGTTTGTTGAGGTTCGTCTCGGGTTTGACCACGGTCAGGCGCAGGCTCATCGCCGCACCTTCGTTGTTCAACAGCCGTTCATAACGATGGGTCTTCTTGTCGATGTACTTCTCGAGATGCTCTGCAATCTCGAAGTTCACTGCATTGATGGTTAGTTTCATGGTCTTGAGTATTAGTGTTTTACAGTTGATTCCGACGGGGCGGTTGCCCGGTCGTGGTTATTGCGTTGGACGCCAGCAGCCCGCGGGTGGGCGTGGTTATAAACGTCGCGTATCTGCTCGAAGGTGGTGTGCGTATATACCTGAGTAGCAGCCAGTGAGGCGTGCCCCATCAGGGTCTGTATCGTTCGTATGTCGGCCCCGTGGTCGAGCATGGTGGTCGCGAAAGTGTGCCGCAGCACGTGCGGCGAATGTTTGCGCAACGTGGACACCTCTCCCATGCGCGCACGTACGATGCTATATAGGGTGTATTTGCTCATGGCCTCCGCCTCCCCCTGTTTGTTGAGGCGCAACAGCAGCCGTCGGTCCGCGACTGCCGCCGATTGGGCGAACGGATGGTCCTGCAGCCACTCGGTGCGGGCCTGCAGGTAGTCGCTCAACTGATGCAAGAGTTTGTCCCCCAGCGGCACGATACGCTCCTTGCGGCGCTTGCCGAAGATGCGTATCTGCTTGAGTGAGAAGTCTATATCGCTTATCTCCAGGCCGAGCATCTCCGCCTGGCGCATGCCGGTCTGGTAGAGCAACTCCAGTATGAGGTTGTCGCGTATGGACTCGTAGTCGTCCGCACTCGCCTCCTGCGCAAGGGCCTCGCGCATCTCCGACTCGCGGAAGAAGACGGGGAGAGGCTTGTCCACCTTGGGTGCTATCACCAACCGGGTCACGTCCCTCTTTACCAGTCCCTTACGGAGCAGGTAACGGTAGAACGAATGCAGGGCCGAGAGGCGGCGGCGTACCGTCCGCGGAGACTCCTGACGCTCCTCCAGCATGTCCATCATCCATGTCCGCACGTCGTCTTCGCCCACTTGGTCGGGCTCTAACTCCTCCGGCTTCTGAGCCAGGAACGCGCAGAAATGCTGCAAATCCTCGCCGTAGGACGTGACGGTCCGTGGGGAGTACTTACGTTCGACACGCAGATATGTCAGGAAATCATTAATCATCCCTTGTCCTGTCTGATGCTATTCTATCTCTTTCCCCACCTCGTCCGACGGACTGAACGGGAACAGGCCGAACAGCTCGGCGTCTATCATGTCGGTTATCTGGCGGAAGTCCTCCGGGTTGTTGCCGAACTTGATGCGGTCGCCGTCCACAATAATCAGCCGTCCCTTGTAACTGCTTATCCAATCTTCGTATAAGTCGTTGAGCCCCTGCAGGTAATCGATGCGCATCGATGCCTCGTAGGCACGTCCGCGCTTCTGTATCTGGGCCACAAGGTTCGGGATGGAGGACCGGATATAAATCATCAGGTCCGGCATCTTCACCAGCGACATCATCAGGTTGAACAGGTCCGGGTAGTTGTCAAAGTCGCGGTCGGACATGAATCCCTGGCGGTGCAGGTTGGGCGCAAAGATGCGGGCAACCTCGTATTTCGTACGGTCCTGGATGATATAGGCATCCGACTTCGATATCTCCACAATGTCCTGGAAACGCTTGTTCAGGAAATAAACCTGCAGATTGAACGACCAGCGGCTCATGTCTGCGTAGAAATCCTCCAGATACGGATTATAGTCCACGCTCTCGAAGCGCGGAGTCCAGCCGTAGTGCTTGGCCAGCATGTTGGTCAGTGTGGTCTTACCACAACCGATGTTGCCTGCAATAGCGATATGCATATTCTTGAATCTTTAGTCTTCCAATCCTCAAATCTCCCAGTTCTCCTTGCTGAACAGTCCGAACAACTCGGCGTCTATGCGGTTGACGACCGAATGGAAATCCTCCGGGCGGTTCTCAAAGTCGAGGTTGTCCGAGTCTATCACCAGTACGCGTCCCTTGTATTTGTTGTAGATGAAGTCCTCGTACCGCTCGTTCAGGCCGCGGAGGTAGTCGAGCTGCATCGTCTGCTCATAGTCCCGTCCGCGCTTCTGTATCTGGGCAATCAGAGCCGGCACCGACTTGCGGAGGTATATCATCAGGTCCGGCAGTTTCATCAGACGCTGCATGTGACCGAACAACTCCATGTAGGTCGTGTAGTCGCGCTCCGACAGGTTGCCCGCCATGTAGTTGTTCGTTACGAACACATACACGCCCTCGAAGATGCTACGGTCCTGGATGATAGTATGTTTCGTGTCGTTCACGGCCAGCATGTCCCGAAAGCGCTCTTTCAGGAAATAGGTCTCCAATGCAAAAGACCAGCGGGGGATGTCCGAGTAGTAGTCCTCCAGGTACGGATTGAACGTCACGCTCTCGAAACGTGGCTCCCAACCGTAATAGCGCGCCAACATCTTTGTCAGCGTCGTCTTACCGGCACCAATATTACCCGCTATAGCGATATACATGGTCTTTCTTATCTGGCGACAAAGGTACAAAAAAAAATGCATATATGCAAGACTCGGATGCATCTTTTTTTGCGGGCATAGCGTTTTTTAAGATTTGATTGCCTTTTGTATAGAAAATGCGGTCTTTTTGGATATGTCGCTTGCGATGTTAGGAAATATATTGTACCTTTGTTTGAAAACGATATATTTTAGGCAAAATCACTCGAATATTCCCGTTATGAACTACACGATTCTTATTGGTCTTCTTATCCCGCTTTTGGGCACGATGCTCGGCTCGGCGTTTGTCTTCTTCATGAAAAAGGAGATGCCCGACCGCCTGCAGAAAGCCCTGCTGGGATTTGCATCGGGGGTGATGGTGGCGGCGAGCATCTGGTCGCTGCTCATTCCCGCTATCGACGCAGAAGCCGGCAAAGGCGCGTGGGCTGTACTGCCTGCCTCGGTCGGTTTTCTGCTCGGTATAGTTTTTCTGCTGGCTATCGACGAACTGACACCGCACTTGCACATTGGTTCTGAAAACCCCGAAGGACCCCGCAGCAAACTCTCCCGCACAGCCATGCTTGCCCTCGCGGTGACCATCCATAATCTGCCCGAAGGAATGGCGGTGGGTGTGGTGCTTGCCGGTGCCGGAGAAGGTGTAGCCGGCATCTCCATGAGTGCCGCGATAGCCGTCTCGCTCGGTATAGCCATCCAGAACATCCCCGAAGGGGCTATCATCTCCATGCCCATGCGTGCGGCAGGCAACAGCCGCCGGCGCTCGTTCCTCATCGGCTCGCTCTCCGGCGTCGTCGAACCCATCGGCGGACTGCTCGTCATTCTCCTTGCCGCATGGCTCACGCCTGTCTTGCCCTACCTGCTCGCCTTCGCCGCAGGCGCAATGATGTACGTGGTCGTCGAGGAACTGATCCCCGAAGCCTCGCAAGGCACGCACTCCAACCTCTCCACCATCGGCTTCGCTATTGGCTTTGTGCTGATGATGGTGATGGATGTGGTGTTGGGATAAACGACTCTGAATCCGCTATCAAACACGATAGATACACGATAGATATACGATAGATACACGATAGATACACGATAGATAACGAAGTAACAGCATAGAGTTATGATACCCGAATCACTTAAGCAGTACATCGAACAGACGATTTTGCCACAGTATGATGCCTTTGACGGCGGACACCAGCGCGACCACGCGCAGACGGTGATAGGCGAGAGTCTGAAGCTGGCGCGTGAGCATGGAGCCGACGAACAGATGGCGTACACGATTGCCGCCTATCATGACCTCGGTCTGCGCTACGACCGCGACACGCATCATATCCATTCGGGCAAGATCCTGCTGGCGGACGAGCGGCTGAGAGAATGGTTTACGGAAGAACAGTTGCTTGTCATGCGTGACGCGGTGGAGGATCATCGCGCGAGTTCCAAGAACCCGCCGCGCACTATCTATGGCGCGATAGTGGCGGAAGCGGATAGGCAGATTGACCCGGAGACAGTTATCCGGCGAACGATGGCATATAGCAAAAAACTTCTGCCCGAAGCAAGTTTTGAGACGCTTTATCAGCGAAGTTACGAACATCTGCTGGAGAAATACGCCGAAGGCGGATACATGCGCCTGTGGCTCAACAGCGAACGCAATGTGCTGGGGCTTAAGAACCTGCGTGCCATCATCCGCGACGAGGCGCGTCTTCGCCAGCTATGCCGAGAGTGGTACGACAAAAATAAATGATTACATGCTAAATGACCAAATAAATGATACATGGTAAATAATCAAATGGTAACTGAAATATGACGAAACGAAAGATTGACATCTGCGAATACACAGAACAGATTATCAAGGCGATGCGGCCGGGTATCCTGCTGACGACCAAAGTGGGCGACAAAGTGAACTCAATGGTTATCGGCTGGGGCACTATCGGCGTGGAATGGGAGAAACCTATCTTCGTGGCATATGTGCGCACATGCCGTTTCACGCATGAGATGCTACAGGGCAACGGCGAGTTCACCATCAATGTGCCGGTGGGCGATTTCCCGCGCAAGGCATTGGGTTTGCTCGGCAGCAAGTCCGGCAGAGATATGGATAAGATAGCCGCGTCGGGCGTGACGCTCGTGGAGCCGAATGTCATCTCAGTGCCGGGGATCAAGGAGTTTCCGCTGACGCTGGAGTGCCGCGTGCTATACAGCCAGCAACAGGAGAACCAACAGATCGGCGGCGAGATCAAACGCCGTTTCTACACCATGGAAACTGCTAACCACACCGCTTTCTACGCCGAAATAGTGGATGCGTATATTATTGAAGACTAAGAAGAAAAAGAGCGAAATCTTTGCAAATTATTTGCATATATCAATAAAAAGCTGTAAATTTGCCGCAGATTTGCGGAGAATACGACTGTTATTCACCGCATAGATACTGAAATTAGGCGTTCTTTTCAACGCAAAGAGACATATAAAGATACACGATGACAACCTATTTATGGCAAGACGAACGTTTTCCGCATTTTGAATGGAGAACAGACGAGTTACTCACTCCGCTGGGTGAGGTTCATACGTTGCAGGGACAGTTGTTAGGCAGAATGGCGGCACTTGGCTTTGACGGTTTGGCACAACAAGTAGAATCCATCACCAGTGAGATCATCGGTTCTTCACAGATAGAAGGTGTAACGCTCAATGCAGACAGTGTACGCAGCAGTGTCGCGCGTCGCTTGGGCTTGGAGACGGCAGGCTCCGAACGAACGGACCACTATACGGAAGGAGTGGTTAACTCGCTGATGGAAGCCACGCAGGCTTTCGCCTTGCCATTAACGGAAGAGCGCATGTTCGGATGGCACGCAGCCTATTTTCCTACCGGGTATAGCGACGGGTACAAGATAACAGTAGCCAATTGGCGTATAGGGGAAGCTCCGATGCAAGTGGTTAGTGGACCGATGGGCAAAGAGAAAGTGCATTTTGTCGCCCCGCCGAGCAAGGACGTACCGGAAATGATGCGCAGGTTCATCGACTGGTGTAATACGGATGACAAGACCGACGCTATTCTTCGTGCCGCTATTGCGCATCTGTGGTTTGTCACTATCCATCCTTTCGATGACGGCAACGGGCGCATGGCACGCACCATCACAGAAATGATGCTGGCGCGCGCCGATGGCAGCAGCCAACGTTTCTATAGCCTGTCCTCTGAACTCATGCGGCAGCGTAAGAGTTATTATGAGGTCTTGGAGCAAGCGCAGAAGGGCACAACGGATATCACGGCGTGGTTGCTGTGGTTTGTGGAGGCTCTCCGCAATGCCCTGACATATTCGTTACAAACAAGTGAGCGGGTCCTGCAAAAAGCGCGTTTCTGGGAACTGCACCGCGACACTGAAGTCAATGAACGGCAGCGCAAAATCATCAACCGCCTATGGGACGGATTTGAAGGGGCACTGACGACACAGAAGTATGCCAAAATCAATCATTGTTCGCAAGACACCGCCCTGCGTGATATCCAGACACTGATAGTTAAAGGTATTCTCCGCAAAGCAGACGAGGGAGGCAGGTCCACCCATTACGAACTTTGTACCCCAACACCGCCTTCTACGCTGAAATAGTGGATGCGTATATCATAGAAGAATAAAGAAATGAAGAAAACCACGCTATATTTATGAAACGCCTATTTATATTACACATCATCCTTCTGGCTACGTTGGCATGTTTGGCGGAAACCGATTGGCAGACTTCCTTTTTGGAGAAGTACGACCTGTCTTATACCATCATACATCCCGATTCTATACCAACAGATGGTGTCTATTCATGGTGGACGGATTCGGCAAAACAAAATTGGCTCAGTTATGGTAATACGCCTATGCAGGATTATTGGGCTTATAGACCTGAACCTCTTGGTTATCGTGGAGATAATTACCGACGTTTCGAAATCCACCTTGATTCTATTTACAAATCCTTCCAAGATAAGTATTTTGTACACGGTAAAATTCGTTGCCATGACACCGTTCTGACGATTAATGGTCGCATTATGATAGATTCGGTCGTGCCGTTTACTGACCCTCTTTATGATTTAACAAAATACTATAAAGTTACCGGATTTGGTCGCATCCATGCACACTATAGTTTTAGTGCCTATGAATGTCCGTTCCCTGTAGGCCGATTGTTTGGCAAGGCTACCTATGATTACCTCATTCACAACGACAGCGTCTTTTATGATGCTATAGAGCTTGTAGCCGACGGCTATTACAACAACCAATATACCGGAAAATGGGTTTATTTGAACTCAGACGATACACTCACCTGCAATTGGGGCGATTTTCGTATTCCTCAATCCGAAGGTCTTGATATCGGCGCAGGCTTGTTTAGCCCGGTAGATGAGTATCGTGACAATGGATGGCGTTCGTACGTAAACGGCACTGACAGCGCATGGTGGAAAGAGTCTATTGATTGTGAGCACTATTCTGATGTGTGGAAAAATCCGGAATATCCTGGAGGAAATGAAGCTCTATTGAAATGGCTTAGCGAGAATGTGCATTACCCGGTAAGCCCATGTAATCCTCCTGAGGGGAGGGTTATAGTGCAGTTCCTTGTGAGAAAAGATGGCTCTATTTCTGAAGCAGAGATTGTGAGAAGTTCCGGCTATGATTTTTTTGATAAGGAAGCGCTTAGGGTCATCCTCTCCATGCCGAACTGGATTCCCGGAACGTGCAACGGAGAGCCTATTGGTATGCGTTATGTCATTCCTATTAATTATAAATTCACTCACAACGATTAATGTAAAAACTGAAATATAAAAATGGTTAATCAATGAAACATCTCTATTGCATTTTACTTGTCGCTGCTGTATTAGCAGGCTGCACGAATAACCCTCTCTCTGTACGAGCGCATCGTATAAGCGAACCCATGGAATACGAAGAGTGCCCGGATACATTAGTTGTTACCTGTAAAAGGAATAAACTTCATATAGATCGTTTGCATTATGTCACAAGTACGCATCGTGATTTTCTTCCTGTGTATCAATTAAAAGGCGATACACTGCTTATATCTGACTCTTCAAATTATTTTTGTTTCTGCCTAAGTGAATTCCAAATGGAATATAAGGTTCGTGACCTGCCTTTTGGAAGGTATTTGTTGGTATGTGGACTTGACCATATAGAACAAATGGATAGTTTTTATATGGATTTTCCACCGACCTATATTGATTTCCAACCGGATATGCAGCCTGTATATATACCGGATATGCTACCTGTTTACGTCACAGAGCAAGAAGAGGATGAACCTCTAATGTTCCAACCCATGCCGGAATTTCCGGGAGGGATAAGTGCCTTGCAAACGTTTCTGAAAGAGAACATCCGATATCCGGAGCAGGCTCGCAAAGATAGTATTCAGGGACATGTCATTTGCCGGTTTGATGTTCAGGTAGATGGCTCCATTACTGGTATTGAAGTTGCCCGTTCTTCGGGAAGTTCGCTTCTTGACGAAGAGGCGGTCCGAGTACTCTCTACTATGCCACAATGGGAGTGGGAAAGAGAGCCTTCGGAAGAAGCTGTTGTTCGGTTTATGCAGCTCGTTAACTTTAAACTGGAATAATATACGTATTCCAGTC